>JAOAIJ010000033.1 GCA_026414765.1 Clostridia bacterium
AAGTCATACCATTAAACGGGACTTTTGCTTACGAAACGGTATTTTAGTTTTCAAAACGGGACTTTCGCTTACAAAATGAGAAACTCGTTTTCAAAACGGGATTCTTGTTCTACAAACGGGAAGTTCGCGTTACAATTCACCTTTATAAAAGAATACTAACATAAAAATTATCGATATGCAATATATATTTAAAATAAAACATAAAATATTTTATTTTAAAAATAAATAATCATGGGTTTTTTAGTGTGGATAATATGGCAATAGGATGATAAAATGGTAATAATCAGGTACTTTGGAATTATAGTTTCTGGCATATATTACATTAATCATCGAAAAAATTACTAAAATTATTGAGACTGGTACAGCAAACTGTTTTATAATTTTGAGGCACGCGGAATGAGAGGAGCTGGATTTTTGGATAAGGAAATTATTAAAAAGGATTTTGATAAAATAGCAAAACTTGAAGAAAGCAAATGGAACCATAATCATCATTACCATGAATATCTTTTACGTCATTTACCACCCGGGTGTAAAACTGTTCTTGATATAGGATGTGGGTCAGGGGAGTTTACAAGAGCACTTGCAGGTAGGGCTGATGAAGTTGTTGGGATAGATTTTTCTACAGAAATGATAAGCAAGGCTAGAAGCCTTTCAAGAGAATATAAAAATATTACATATATAAATGGTGATGTATTGGAATATAACTTTACCGGGAATAAGTTTGATTCAATAGTTTCTATAGCAACAGTGCACCATCTGCCGTTGAAGTGGGTACTGGAAACATCCAGGAATGTATTGAATACAGGAGGGACACTGATAATTCTTGACTTGTACAAACAGGTGTCTATACCGGAATTTTTACTCTCTGGGTTGGCAATTCCTTTTAATCTTTTGTTTATGTTGACTAAAAGAGGTAGTATAAGGGTATCGGAAGAGGAAAGAAAAGCATGGGAAGAACATGGGAAACACGAAGATTATATGTCAATAGAGGAGATTAGAAACACCTGTAAAGAAATAATGCCTGACGCTGTTGTTAAAAGACATCTTTTTTGGCGATATTCACTTATATGGAAGAATGGAGAGAGAAAAGTATAAGACTAATGTTGAAAAGGAGTAATGAAGATGCAAGGTGAAAGGTTGGAAAAGCAAATCAAATTTATTATCGAGATTGATAAGCTGAAACAAATTTATAGAAAAACAAAATTAATGGATGGTTCCAGAAGGGAAAATGATGCGGAACACTCATGGCATCTGGCCGTTATGGCAATACTGCTTTCAGAACATTCAAATGATAATGGAATTGATATACTGCGAGTAATAAAAATGGTTCTAGTACACGACCTTGTTGAAATTGATGCAGGGGATACATACTGTTATGACGAAAAAGGCAATATTGGGAAATATGAAAGGGAATGCAGCGCAGCAGACAGACTATTCGGTATGCTACCTGAAGATCAGACAAAGGAATTCCGTGATCTATGGGAGGAGTTTGAGAAGGGCCACACACCTGAGTCCAGATTTGCCAATGCACTTGATCGTTTCCAGCCTATGCTTCACAACTATATCACCAAAGGTGAGATATGGAGAGAAAACGGCATAACCAGTGAAAAAGTATTAATAAGAAATGAACCTGTTAGAAGGGGATCACCGATACTTTGGGAATATGCGGTAAAATTCATAAATGAGTCGATTGAAAAAGGATATCTGAAGAAATAATGCTCGCTCAGCGGGCTTTTTTCTTATTAGAATTCATTATTTGCAAATGAGATAAACAAACTGTAAAATAGATAATATTAAACTTGTATGTCCTGTGTTACATTATTTATTATGATTATCTACAATGAGTATATATAGGTGATTAAATGCTAGAAGATAACATGCGGTCTAAAGAAAAAGTCTGGATCAATCATGGCATAGGGGAAGAGGAAATCGGAAGAATTGCAAGGGAGTCAGGCATATCGGATTTCCTAGCTAAAATACTGTTAAGCCGTGGAATGGACAATGCTGATAAAATAAAAAAATTCATTAAGCCATCAATATCCGACATATATGACCCTTTCCTGCTGGAGGATATGGAAATAGCTGTTAAAAGGATAAAGCGTGCAATCAGTGACAATGAAAAAACTGTAGTATATGGTGATTATGACGTAGATGGAATAACCAGTACGTCGGTGTTGATAAACTTTCTTTCAAGATTTTTTCCGAATGTTGATTATTATATCCCTGATAGGATACATGAGGGTTATGGGCTTTCTTTCGGAGCAATTGATAAAATCAGGCAGACAGGGGCAAGTCTTATTATATCTGTAGATTGTGGAATTACTGCTATTGAAGAAGTCAAATATATAAATGAATGTGGAATTGACATAATCATAACCGACCATCACGAATGCAAAGATGTTTTACCTGACGCATATGCTGTCATAAGTCCCTGCAGGCCTGATACCGCCTACCCTTATAAGGAGCTTGCCGGGGTGGGAGTGGTATATAAACTGGTTACTGCATTGTGTATGGAGATGGGGCTTGGTGAAACATACAATGAATATCTGGATTTAGTTACACTTGGTACTATAGCAGACGTTGTGCCTTTGTTGGATGAAAACAGGGCTATAGTAAAGTATGGTTTGCCTTATGTGGAAAAAACTCACAATATAGGTCTTAGAGTGCTTATGGAGAACTGTGGGCTGAAGGACAAGGTCATTACTTCTTGGGTGGTAAGCTTTGTATTGGCACCAAGGATAAATGCTGCGGGAAGGGTGGGAAATGCAGGAAGGGCAGTACAGCTGCTTACAACTTCAGATAGGGATAAAGCCTTGGAAATAGTAACACAACTAAGTGAAGATAACAGATTCAGGCAGGAAACAGAACAGGAAATATTTCAGCAGGCTGTCAACATAATCGAAAATAAACCAGATATGATTAAAGACAAGGTTCTGGTGATAGAAGGACAAGGCTGGCACCAGGGTGTAATCGGGATTGTGGCTTCCAGAATCACAGAGAGGTATTACAGGCCGTGTATTCTGATTTCCTATCAAGATGGTATGGGCAAGGGTTCCGGCAGAAGCGTAGAAGGCTTTGACCTTTTTAAAGCACTTAACCATTGCGGGGACTTGCTGGACAAGTATGGGGGGCATGAGCTTGCAGCAGGTCTGTCATTGGCTATGGATAAGGCTGCTTTATTCAAAGAAAGAATCAACAGCTATGCCGAATCTGTATTGGGTGGGCAGGATTTGCTGCCAAAGATTAAGATTGATGTGCATATAAATAAGGATGATATATCTATGTCAAATATTAAGGAGCTTGAAATGCTGGCTCCATTTGGGGCAGCTAATCCGGGACCGGTGTTTGAATACGACTGCCTCAGGATTAATGATATCAGAAATGTAGGTGACGGAAAACATATTAAGCTGCTGCTGGAGGATAATGGTCTGTATGTCGATGCCATAGGATTCGGTATGGGTTGCATGCTGGACTGCTATAACAAAAGTGAATTTATTGATGTGGCTTGCACGTTGGAAATCAATTCTTGGAATTCAATTGAGAAGATACAACTGAACCTCAAGGATATGAGACACAACCGCGAAATGGTTATGGAAGATGTCTTTTTTTATAGTTTGGATAAATGTTTGAAGCGTGATTTTTTGTATAACCTATTAAACCATAAGCATGTCAAATATACAAAGAATGAAGTCTTTGATGAAGATATAATGATACATGAGATTTTGACAGAGGCTGAAAGTGGAAAAAGAATCGCAGTACTTGTAAATTCTTTGGATGGTGCAAAGAATATTGAAAAAAAACTGAGAAAATACACAACAGGTATTAAAAAACCTTATATAATCTGCTATACTAGTTTTAAGCATATTGATGGGCAAAAAGACAATCATAAATATGGAGAGAATATTTTTGTAGTAATAAATCCGAATACTGATGAGATAGAATTGTCTGCATTAGACAGAGTAATATTTTATGGAGACTGGATAAATCCGCTGTATCTAAACAGCTTGCTGAATAAAGCTGAAAGAAGTAAGATTCTTTTCATTGAAAGCAAGAAGGACAAAGTCATAGAATACGGTAATATTGTTCCGGACAGGAAAGATCTTGTTGCAGTATATCAGTATATTAAAGCAAACTGCAAAGACAGGACAATGGAAGATAATATTTTTAAGCTGGCAAAAAAAATTTCCGGCAGTTATAAGATAAATATGAACTATTTCAAACTGAAAAAATGTATAGAAATATTCGAAGAATTAATGCTTCTAAAAAAAACATACATCAATGAAAGTAACATAGTGGTTGAAGTTAAAGAAACAGGCAGGGAAAAGACCAATATTGAAAAATCATTACTATATAGGAGTTTGCAGGCTTTAAAAGTAATCTGAAAAAGCATAAGAGCATTAGCTGAAATTCATATAAAATTAACTTTTTCAATTACATTATTTAGGGGGGACTAAGAATGAATTTAAAATCTAAACTAAGGCACGTAGTGGATTTTCCTAAGGAAGGTATCGATTTTGTTGATATTACGACTGTACTTCAAGATGCTGAAGCATTTAAACAATCCTTGGATGAAATGGCAAAAAGGATAGAAGGTTTTGGGGACTTCGATATTATAATAGGTCCTGAGTCAAGAGGCTTTGTTTTTGGCTCGCCTCTGGCATATATGCTGGGTAAGGGCTTTGTTCCGATCAGGAAAAAAGGTAAGCTGCCATACAAGACTATAAGGGTTGAATATCAGCTGGAGTATGGGACTGATGTGCTGGAAATGCATGAAGATGCTGTTAAGCCCGGACAAAGAGTAGTTATAGTTGATGACTTGCTGGCAACGGGTGGAACTACTGAAGCCAATATAAAACTGGTAGAAAAGCTTGGGGGAGTTGTAGCTGGTCTGGTGTTCTTCATAGAACTTGATTTTCTAAAAGGAAGAGACAGACTAAAAGGTTTTAATATAGAATCAATTGTAAATTTCTAATTACCATAATAAGTCTTGATAGAGACAGGTTGAGGCCAGACCTAGGGAAAGCATTCCATGTCAGCCTTAACCTTAATTATATCCGCAGAGATATTTGCATAGATTTTGGAGGAAAACTGATGCCAGATGGTTATAGCCGGCTGATTGAAAAAATAAAAAAATATAATCCAAACTGCGATTTTACTTTGGTAGAAAAAGCCTATAACGTCTCAAAAAAGGCTCATGACGGGCAGCAGAGGGTTTCGGGAGACCCCTATATAATACATCCGATAGAGGTTGCATGTATTTTAGCAGAACTTGAGCTGGACTGTACGTCTATAGTCGCGGCTATTTTACATGATACTATAGAGGATACGACGTGTACATGTGAACAGCTGAAGGAGGGCTTCGGTGAAGAGATAGCTACTCTCGTAGACGGCGTAACCAAACTGGGACAAATTCCATATACCACTAAGGAAGAGCAGCAGGTGGAAAATTTGCGTAAAATGTTTCTGGCTATGGCAAAGGATATCAGGGTAATAATGATAAAGCTTGCCGACAGACTGCACAATATGCGTACTCTTAAGTATATGGCACCGGATAAGCAGGTTGAAAAGGCAAAGGAAACACTGGAGATTTATGCTCCTCTTGCACATAGACTTGGTATATCGAAAATAAAATGGGAACTTGAGGATATATGTTTAAGATATATCGATCCTAAAGGTTATTATGACCTTGTTGACAAGATCGCAAAAAAGAGGAAGGAAAGAGAAGCGTATATCAGTCAAATAATGGAGACGCTTAAGATCAAGACACGGGAACTAAAAATTGAAGAACCTCATATAGATGGACGACCTAAGCATTTTTACAGCATATACAAAAAAATGAATGATCAGAATAAGACACTGGAGCAAATATATGACTTGTTTGCAGTGAGGGTGATAGTAAATTCCGTAAAGGATTGCTACGCTGTTCTCGGTCTTGTACACGAGCTATTCAAGCCTATGCCCGGAAGGTTTAAGGACTATATTGCCATGCCGAAACCGAATTTGTATCAGTCTCTACACACAACTCTTATCGGTCCTGAAGGATTGCCTTTTGAAGTACAGATAAGAACCTGGGATATGCACAGGATTGCAGAAGTCGGTATTGCTGCACATTGGAAGTATAAAGAAGGACATTCGGGAAGTAGTGACGCTGATAATAAATTATCCTGGCTGAGACAACTACTTGAGTGGCAGAAAGACATGCGGGATGCAAAAGAGTTTATGGAAACTCTCAAGATAGATCTTTTTACCGATGAGGTTTTTGTTTTTACTCCCAAAGGTGATGTCCAAAGTTTGCCTGTGGGCTCCACGCCAATTGATTTTGCATATTCCATACACAGTGCGATTGGCAATAAAATGATGGGAGCAAAAATAAACGGCAGGATGGTTCAGCTTGATTACGAGTTAAAGAATGGAGATATTATAGAAATACTTACATCGCCAAATGTACATGGACCGAGTCGTGACTGGCTTAAGAAAGTTAAGAGTTCTCAGGCAAGAAACAAGATAAATCAATGGTTTAAAAAAGAAAACAGAGAAGAGAATACTACAAGGGGTAAGGAAATTGTTGAAAAAGAACTCAAAAAACAAGGATTTACCTATAACCAGTTATTTAAAACTGAGTGGGTAGAAACAGTTCTGAAAAAATATAATTTCAATACCCTTGACGATATGTATGCCGGTGTAGGTTATGGTGCGCTTACTGCGAATAAAATCATTACAAGGCTCAAGGAAGAGTATAGAAAAACCCTTAAGCCGGAAGAACTGGAAGAGATGGCACTCGAGCAGCTGACACAGCAAAGAGGGGAAAAGGACAGAAAGAAAAAGACGATTCCGGAAAGCGGTATTGTAGTAAAAGGTATAGATAACTGTCTTGTGAGGCTTTCAAGGTGCTGCAATCCTGTTCCAGGAGACCAGATAGTAGGATATATTACCAGAGGCAGGGGGGTTTCTGTCCATAGGAAAGACTGTACCAATGTTAATGACAATATAGATGGTGATAACCGTTTGATTGAGGTAAGCTGGTATTCGGCCAACAACAACATTGCGTATAAAGTTGACATAACAATTATGGCCAATGACAGGACTGCATTACTGATGGAGGTAACAAACGTCATCGGGGAATCAAAAATACCGCTGAAAGCAATAAATGCAAGGACTACAAAGGAACAGATAGCTGTTATGAATCTTACTCTTGAGATTACTGATACGGAACAGCTGGAGAAGATAATTAAGAAGCTGAAGAAAATAGATAGTGTATTTGAAGTAACAAGAAATAAACAATAAAGTATACGGATCAGGAGTGAATTGTTTGAGAGCTGTAGTACAGAGAGTCACCCACTCTAAAGTCACCGTTGACGGATATGTGACAGGAGAGATAAATAACGGACTTGCTGTCTTGCTGGGTGTGGGACAGCAGGATACGGAAAAGGATATCCAATACCTGGCAGAGAAAATTGTTAACTTAAGGATATTTGAGGATGAAAATGGTAAAATGAATCTATCGCTTCTGGATACCGGCGGGTCACTTATGATAGTATCACAGTTTACTTTATACGGAGACTGCAGGAAAGGAAAGAGACCCGGATACGATAAAGCTGCAAGGCCGGAAGTGGCGGAGGAAATCTACAATAGATTTGTTGATTACTGCAGGAATATGGAAATAAGGGTAGAAACGGGAAAGTTTCAGGCAATGATGATGGTGGAGATACATAATAACGGCCCTGTTACTTTACTGCTAGACAGCAAGAAAGAGTTCTGAAGTTCTTCAATGTACGACAAGTAAATTGATTAACCGGTACAACATGTGAATAGATTTTCATAACAAGATGGTGGAGGAACTTATGGTTATTAAATGTTTACCGACCGGGATGTTCGGTTCAAATTGCTATATTATTGGTGACAAGGGTGAATGTGCCTTGATAGATGCAGGTGTGGAAAGCTCTGAGGTGCAAACGGCTGTAGCAGAACTTGGTTTAAAAATCAAGTACATAATACTGACACACGTACACATAGATCATATATGTTTTGCCGATAAGATAAAGGAGAGTACTGATGCCGGGCTGTTAGCTCACCAGGATGATGCTCCCGCATTAACAGATCCTGTTTTTAACGGATCTGCAATGTTTGGCAGAGCAAAATCCTTCGGTAATGCAGACATGCTTTTAAAAGATGGGGACATAATAGAAATAGGCAGCCTGCAGCTTGAGGTTATACATACTCCGGGCCATACACCGGGAGGCATATGCATAAAAGCAGGAAACTGCTTGTTTACAGGAGATACTTTGTTTAAAACCTCCATAGGAAGGACAGATTTCAGAAACGGTAGTATGGAAGATATAATGAAGTCCATTAAGGACAAGCTTATGAAGCTTGGGGATGAAATCATAGTTTATCCCGGTCATGGTGAAGCAACCAGTATAGGGTTTGAAAGAAAATATAATCCGTTTTTAAGAATTTGATTGAGGGAGAAATGATATACGTTAAGCTTGAAGGACACAACTACAGATATGAAATAGAAAACATAATAAGAATTTTTTACAACAATGAAGATATAACATTTGTAGAACAAACATTGCAACCTCCGGAAAACAACGGGGGGATTTTTCTGTTCAGTGGTATTGTTAGGAAAGAAATGCACGAAGTATTAAAAAGTTATATATATGCAGGTAGTGATTATAAAGCTGCTGAGATGAGTGTGACTGAATGTATCGGAGCAGTTCCGGATCTGAGTCCGGAAAAAGCAATAAAAAAAGGGCTTCAACGTCAGTTGTTTATCCTGTTACAGGAAAAAACCAGGATGGTGCCGCCGTGGGGAATGCTTACAGGGATAAGACCGGCTAAGCTGGTCCACGAGATGCTGGAAAGGAATCTGGATAACGCTTCGATAATGAAAAGACTTCAGCAGTATTATATGGTATCCCCGGAAAAATCTGCGTTATTGTACAGTGTGACACAAGCAGAAAAGAGTATACTTGAAAAATCAAGAAAAAACAGTATAGGTATTTACATAGGTATGCCATTTTGTCCTTCAAGATGCCTCTATTGCTCTTTTACGTCAAACCCTATAAGCAGATACAAAAAAAGTGTAGAGGCATATATTGACGCTCTGAAGGTGGAAATTGACGGTGTAAGCAAAATAATCAAGGATAGGGATTTTGAAATTGAAAGTGTTTATTTTGGTGGAGGTACTCCTACATCGATTGACAGTAATTCTCTTAAATTATTATTGGAGTATATCGATAACAGCTTCGATCTGAGTAATATTAGAGAATACACAATCGAGGCAGGTCGTCCTGATTCGATAAACAGTGAGAAACTTGAAATCATAAAAAACAGTAGAGCAGACAGGATAAGTATTAACCCGCAGACGATGAATGATGAAACCTTGAGATCGATAGGACGGAACCATACGGCTGAAGACATTGTCAGTGCTTTCAACCTGGCACGGAATATAGGGTTCTGCAATATAAATATGGATATTATCATAGGTTTACCCGGTGAAAATGAAAAGATGTTTGAAAACACGCTTGAGAGGTTGGAAATACTAGGACCGGAAAGTCTTACGGTCCATACGATGGCTGTCAAGAGGGCATCCAGGTTAAAGGAAGAAAATCGTCAGTATAGTTTGACAAATGGCAATGTAGCTGCTGAGATGGTTGGAATGGCACAGAAATACTCTGAGAGAATGGGGATGCATCCATATTATCTGTACAGACAGAAGAATATGCTGGGGAATCTTGAAAATGTAGGTTATTGCAAGCCAGGATACGAAAGCCTTTATAATGTTCAGATAATGGAGGAAAAGCAGACTATAATCGCTTTAGGCGCCGGAGCAATAACAAAAGTTGTTTATAGTAATGAAAACAGGCTTGAACGGGCCTTTAATGTAAAAAGTGTAGAGGAATATGTAAACAGGGTGGATGAGATGCTTGAAAGGAAGAGAACACTTCTGTATTAATAAATAACTCCAGCTGGCAAAGGATACCGATATAAGTATTTTGTATCAAAGGAGATGTGTGGAATAATTATGAATATTGAACATGTTGCATTGTGGACCAATGATCTCGAAAGAAGCAAAATCTTCTATGAAACTTATTTCAAAGGGAAAGCAGGAGAAAAGTATATCTCAAAAAGAGAGTCTTTTGAATCTTATTTTATAACCTTTGATTCAGGTTCCAGATTAGAGTTAATGAAGATGCCGGGGATTTCTGACAACAGAGAAACAAAAATTGTAACCGGATATGTTCATATAGCTTTTTCTGTCGGCTCCCGCGAGAAGGTAGATTATCTGACAACTGTCATGAAACAGGATGGATATATGGTAGTAAGCGATCCTCGCACGACCGGGGATGGGTATTATGAGAGTTGCGTTCTGGATCCAGATGGCAATAGAGTGGAAATCACTGAATAAAAGAGAGAAATCTTTTATACTGTTCAAAACTTTATATTGACAATATTATAGGGCATAATTAAAATATATATAATTGATTAATTTGTGAAATTACATTGAAAGGGAAAAGTAACCAATACTGCCTGCAGGGAGAAAGTACCGTGACTGGAAGTGCTTTCAGGATAAGGCTGGTGAAAGAACACCCTGGAGTTGACCAAATAAAAGTTGGTCCGCATATCCGGCGTTATTGGAACTAAAGTGGGTCATGCTGCTATAGCTGACCTATTAGGGTGGCACCACGGGAGCTCAAGCTTCTCGTCCCTTGCGGGGATGAGAAGCTTTTTCTATTTTATTTGAAATGGAGGAAAAGTTTTGGGCAAAAACATTACTACACCATCGATACTTCCCGGTTTTATGGAATTATTACCGGCAGACCAGATATTATTCAATAAAATGCTTGATACCATAAGGAATACATATGAGAGATATGGTTTTATTCCTATAGATACGCCTACTATTGAGAAGTCTGAAATCCTTTTGGCTAAAAGCGGAGGAGAAACGGAAAAGCAAATCTATCGTTTTAATAAAGGCGATAATGACTTGTCCCTCAGATTCGACCTTACAGTACCACTAGCCAGGTATGTGGCGCAGCATTTTAATGAGCTTACATTTCCTTTCAGGCGGTATCACATTGGTAAGGTTTTTAGGGGTGAAAGACCTCAGAAGGGGCGCTTCAGGGAGTTTTACCAATGCGATATAGACATAATAGGTAGTGACAGCTTAAGTTTAATAAACGAAGCCGAAATATTGAGTGTTATTTACTCTACATTTAAGGCACTGGGTTTTGATGATTTTACTATCAGGATAAATAACAGAAAAGTACTAAACGGATTTTTTGAGTTTTTGGATGTTGCCGACAAGGCTGAAGTGCTTAGAGTAATCGATAAAATTGATAAAATCGGTGACGAAAAAACTATTAAGGAGCTTCAGGATATAGGATTAAGCATTGAAAAGATAGAGAGAATCATGTATTTCATAAAGCTAAAAGGCTCTGATAAAGAAATCATAGACAGCCTTAAAGTGATGAATATTCAAAATGAACTGTTTTTATCGGGCATAGAAGAACTTGAAAAGGTAAGTGAATATATAAGATACTTCAATATACCCGACAAAAACCATTCGATAGACCTTACGATTGCAAGAGGTTTGGATTACTATACAGGAACAGTATATGAGACAATACTTGATAACTACTCTTCCATAGGAAGTGTATGTTCAGGCGGAAGATATGATAGCCTTGCCCAGAGTTATACTGATAAGAAGCTTCCGGGCGTAGGGATTTCAATAGGGCTTACAAGGCTTTTTTATCAACTCAGGGAGGCCGGTATAGTAGAAAACAGCAAAAAGGCCACCCCTACGATGCTACTGATAATACCCATGCAGGATACAATGAACTATGCTCTGGAATTCTCTGCAAAAGTCAGGGAAGCAGGAGTATCCGCGGAAGTTTACTTTAATGAAGGGAAGATCGGTAAAAAATTCACTTATGCAGATAAGCTGGGAATTCCATATGTTGTTGTTATAGGGGAAGATGAGGTCCAAAGTGGTATCTATAAGCTGAAAAACATGAAGACAGGTGTACAGGATGAAATGGCTATAAATGAAATAATAACCGAACTAAAAGGCTAGGACTGGTATAGTCTATTCATGGAAGCAAATGTGAGATTAGATTGACTAAATTCTGATTATTAATAATATTTATGTGGAGGAGAAAAAATGAGCGAATCAATTTACGGTTTAAAAAGAACCCATAAATGCTCTGAACTGGGTATTGAAAACGTTGGACAGCAGGTTACTGTAATGGGGTGGTCTCACAAAAGAAGAGATTTGGGCGGAGTTATATTTGTGGACTTAAGAGATAGAAGCGGTGTTTTGCAGGTGGTTTTCAATACCGCCTCAGGACAGGACTTGTTTGAGAAAGCAGAAACTATCAGAAATGAATACGTTATTGCAGTGATCGGCGAGGTTGTAAGAAGATCACCTGAAACTGTAAATACAAAGATAAAGACCGGTGAAATAGAGGTAGTAGCCAAAGAATTGAGAATTCTCAGTAAGGCGGAAACTCCTCCGGTTTATATTGAAGAAGACACAGATGTCAATGAAAATGTAAGACTTAAATACAGGTATTTAGATTTAAGAAGGCCGGATATGCAGAGAAACCTTATTCTGAGACATAGAGTCGCAAAAATCGCAAGAGATTACTACGATGAAAACGGTTTCCTTGAAATAGAGACTCCAATGCTTACAAAGAGTACTCCGGAAGGGGCGAGGGAATATATTGTTCCAAGTAGGATTCAGCCGGGCAAATTCTATACCCTGCCACAATCTCCACAGTTGTTCAAGCAGTTGTTGATGGTATCCGGATTTGATAGGTATTTCCAGATAGTGAAGTGCTTCAGGGATGAGGATTTAAGAGCTGACAGACAACCTGAATTCACACAGATAGATATTGAAATGTCTTTTGTAAATGTTGAAGATGTTCTTACAGTAAATGAAGGGTTTGTAAAGAAAGCATTCAAAGAGGCTCTTGGAATAGATCTCGAAACACCGTTTGTCAGAATGCCATACCAGGAGGCAATGGACAGATTTGGATCCGATAAGCCTGACATAAGGTTTGGACTTGAGCTTGTAAACATCTCTGATCTTGTAGAAAATTGTGGCTTTAAAGTGTTTGCTGATGCAGTGAAGAATGGCGGAAGTGTAAGAGCAGTAAATGCAAAAGGCTGCGGGGCCAAATTCTCAAGACGTGAGATCGACAGTCTGGTTGAATTTGTAAAGATATATAAAGCAAAGGGAATGGCATGGATAGTTGTTGAAGAAAATGAACTAAAATCTGCAATAACAAAGTTTCTGTCAGAGGATGAAACTAAAGCGATATTGGACAGGGTAAAGGCAGAACCTGGAGACCTGATATGCTTCATAGCCGATAAAAATTCAGTTGTTTATGATGCTCTCGGACAGTTAAGGCTTGAGCTTGCTAAAAGGCTTGAACTGCTTGACAGGAATGAATATAAATTCCTGTGGGTGACGGAATTCCCTCTTTTCGAATATGATGAAGAAGAAAACCGTTGGGCTGCAAAGCACCATCCGTTTACTTCACCAATGGATGAAGACCTGCAATATCTTGATTCTGATCCTGGAAAAGTACGTGCGAAAGCTTATGATATAGTACTCAACGGTGTTGAAATCGGTGGAGGAAGTATCAGAATACACAGCCAGGAATTGCAGGCCAAAATGTTTAAAATGCTCGGCCTGACAGAACAGCAGACTCAAGACAGATTCGGATTCCTGCTTGAAGCGTTCAAATACGGTACGCCGCCGCATGGGGGAATGGCATACGGACTTGACAGGCTGATAATGCTTATGGCTGGAAGAAGCAGCATCAGAGATGTGATAGCGTTCCCAAAAGTACAGAACGCTTCTGATCCGATGTCGAATGCACCTGACATAATAGAAGCTAAACAATTGAAAGAACTTCATATAAAAACTGATGCCTAAAAACTATTTTAGGCTTATTACAAGAGAGTTGATAAAACTCCGTAAATATAATCCATATCATTAAATGCTGAAGCCTAGAGGGGGAGACCATAGTGTTTACCCCTTTTTGTTTTATTCTTTTAGTCTATCCCCTTGTTTATTTTTTTAGATAGTGCTATAATCTTGAAATCAAATCAATAAAACTGGAAGAAAAACAGGGGGTATTTTACTGTGAAGAATCCTGTTATTAAGGAAACACTGAGTTGGGTGATCCATATTGCCATAGCGGTAGCTATTGGCTTGATAATAGTTAATTTTGTTATCCAAAGGACTATCGTTGACGGCCAATCCATGGAGCCGACACTTCAAAATGCAGATAACCTGTGGGTTGAAAAGCTCACTCCTAAATTCGGTAAACTGAAATATGGTGATATAGTGACCATAGACGTTCCGGAAAAGGTTGGGGAAGAAAGAAGTCCGCTCATAAAGAGGGTGATAGGTGTCGAGGGGGATAGTATAGAAATAAGGAATGGTAAGGTTTATTTGAACAACAAGGAACTAAATGAGAATTACATCGGGGATAATATTACTGCACCTGATTATGAGAAGATTACAGTACCAAAGGACTGTGTTTATGTACTGGGGGATAACAGAGAGAACAGCAGGGATAGTAGGGAAATAGGACCCGTTGAAATAAAGAAAATCTCTGGAAAAGCTATATTCAGATTTTTACCGTTGAATAAATTTGGTCCGATTAAGAGTAAATAAATTTTAAGATTTGAATTTATTTAAAGCGGAGTGAAGATGAGCATTAACACACTCCGTTTTTATATTTCTTTTAAACACGGAAAGTGTGTATTGAAAATACTCTTAATAAATAAAAAATAGTACAATTCATAAAAATGCGCAAGAATAATTTGCAGTCTTTATAATTGTACAAAACTGTGGTAATATAGTAGTGCAAAATAGGCAAAGAGTGTAGTTAATTGTCAATACTGCTTTATGGGTTGGTTTGAGGTAAAATGTATTTTAAGGGGGGCGTAATATAACCCGCGAAATCTGAAAGTAGGATTCCAAATTCTGTTCAGAAGATACCGGGTTGTGTTTATTATGAATAAACTATTGCATTTAGGTCTTGATGTAGGTTCAACTACGGTTAAGCTCGTTGTTCTGGATAAGGATGACAATGTTATATACAGCAGATATCAGAGACATTTTTCCGATATCAGAAAAACCATATTCAACATTGTCAGCGAAGCATATGAGAGCTTTAAGGATGAAAAAATTACAGTCACACTTACCGGCTCCGGGGGTATATCCGTATCCCAGTGGCTTAATTTGCCTTTCATCCAGGAAGTAATCGCAGGAACCAAATCGATTGAAAAGTTTATACCTCATACGGATGTAGTAATAGAACTTGGTGGCGAGGATGCAAAGATAACCTATTTTGACAATGGCATAGAACAAAGAATGAACGGTACATGCGCTGGAGGGACCGGCGCTTTTATAGATCAGATGGCTGCACTGCTGCAGACGGATGCATCAGGCTTGAACGAGCTTGCAAAGGGATATAAGATGATTTACCCTATAGCTGCAAGATGCGGAGTTTTTGCCAAAACCGATATTCAGCCTCTCCTAAATGAAGGTGCTGCAAAAGAGGATATAGCAGCTTCTGTTTTCCAGTCTGTTGTAAACCAGACAATAAGCGGCCTTGCATGTGGCAAGCCTATCAGGGGAAATGTTGCATTTTTAGGTGGTCCTCTGAATTATTTGTCAGAGCTCAGGAAACGCTTTATTGAGACACTTAATCTAAAAGAAGAACAGATAGTTTTTCCGGAGAATTCACAGTTGTTTGTAGCTATCGGAGCGGCACTGGAGTCAAAAAACCAATTACCGATAGCCTTCAAGGCGCTTAATGCCAGCTTGCCTGTCCTAAATAGTGTTACAGCTCATGAAGTTGAAAGATTACGGCCCTTATTTCTTGATTCAAGTGAATTAGAGGAATTCCGAAAAAGACATGATAAAGATGTAGCGGTAAGAAAGGATATAGGAAGTTTTGAGGGAGACTGCTTCTTAGGTATAGATGCAGGATCGACTACAACAAAAGTAGCATTGATCGACAAAGATGGTGCGCTCCTTTACTCATATTATGGAAGTAATGAAGGAAGTCCTTTAAACTCTACTATCAAAGTATTGAAAGAGCTTTACAGCTTACTTCCTACAAAAGCCAGAATAGTAAATTCAACTGTTACAGGCTATGGGGAAAGTTTGCTGAAAACTGCATTGTACATTGATATTGGGGAAATTGAGACAATTGCTCATTACAAAGCTGCCGATTTTTTCCTTCCCGGAGTTGATTTTATTCTGGATATCGGCGGGCAGGATATGAAGTGTCTAAAGGTAAGAAATGGTGTCATAGACAGCATAATGCTAAATGAAGCATGCTCTTCGGGATGTGGTTCTTTTATAGAGACCTTTGCACATTCCTTGAATTTGTCTGCTGCAGAGTTTGCAAAAGAGGCTTTACTTGCGGAAAACCCAGTAGACTTGGGTTCAAGGTGTACTGTGTTTATGAATTCGAGAGTAAAGCAGGCTCAAAAGGAAGGCGCAACAGTTGGGGATATTTCTGCAGGCCTTTCATATTCTGTAATCAAAAATGCCCTGTTTAAAGTAATAAAGATACGGAACCCCAAGGAGCTTGGAGAAAAGATAATAGTTCAAGGGGGGACTTTTTATAATGATGCAGTTTTGAGAAGTTTTGAGCTTATTTCCGAAAGGGAAGCTATAAGGCCGGATATTGCGGGTCTTATGGGAGCTTTCGGTGCAGCAATAATTGCAAAAGAAAGATACACTATGGGCTATCAGAGTACTCTGCTAAAGGCTGGTCAGCTTGACAGTTTCAGCTACGAAACAGGCATGAGAAGGTGTGAACACTGTGGCAACAGCTGTCTACTTACAATAAATAAATTTAAGGATGACAGATCTTTTGTATCTGGTAACAGATGTGAGAGAGGTGCAGGAATGGAAAAAAGAAAAGACCACATTCCGAACCTTTATGACTATAAATACAGGAGATTATTCGGGTATATTACTCTGAGCAGGGAAGAGGCCGTAAGAGGAACAGTAGGTATACCCAGGGTACTTAATCTATATGAAAACTATCCGTTTTGGTTTACATTTTTTAACGAGTTGAAGTTCAGGGTAGAGATTTCGCCAAGATCTTCAAAGAAGATATATGAACTGGGTATAGAGACTATGCCTTCGGAATCCGTATGTTATCCGGCAAAACTTGTACATGGTCACATAATGAGTCTGGTCAACAAGGGTGTCGATTTCATATTCTATCCCTGTATACCATATGAGAAGAAAGAAATGGCAGAGGCTGATAATCATTACAATTGTCCTATTGTTACGTCTTATTCGGAGGTTATTAAGAACAATATGGATATTTTGAATGAGAAAAATATTAAGTTTATGAATCCATTTCTACCTTACGATGATAAAAAGAGACTGACTGAAAGACTTTTCGAGGAGTTTAAAGATTTTGGAATATCTAAGAAGGAAATAGTCGAAGCAGTTGATAAAGCTTGGAAAGAAGATATCAGATTCAAGGAAGATGTGAGGAAAAAAGGGGAAGAAGTTTTAAAATATCTCGGTGAGACCGGGAAAAAAGGTGTTGTACTTGCGAGTAGACCTTATCATGTTGACCCGGAAATAAATCATGGGATACCTAATATAATTACAGGTCTTGGTATGGCAGTACTTACTGAAGATTCGATAGCACATCTGGGTATGATAGAAAGGCCTGTAAGGGTAGTCGACCAGTGGATGTATCACTCAAGGCTTTATGCTGCGGCAAGCTTTGTAAAAGAACAGGATAATCTGGAACTCATCCAGCTTAATTCATTTGGGTGTGGATTGGATGCTGTAACAACGGATCAGGTTCAGGAAATACTGAATAGTTATGAAAAAATTTACACTGTTTTGAAAATTGACGAGGGCAATAATCTTGGTGCTGCCAGGATACGTATGCGTTCGCTGAAAGCGGCAATGGAAGAGCGGGATAATAACGGCTTTAAACCCGAGAAAATAAGTTGCACACAGGAAAAGGTTATTTTTACCGAGGAAATGAAATATAAGCATACTATACTAGCACCTGAAATGTCTCCAATACACTTCCAATTTGTTCAGGAAGCCTTTAAGGCATCAGGCTACAAAATGGAGGTATTGCCGTCGGTAGATAAAAAAGCAGTAGATGAAGGCTTGAAATATGTAAATAATGATGCATGCTATCCTTCCATTATTGTTATTGGACAGCTCATCGAAGCACTAAAATCAGGTAAATACGATTTAAAAAACACTTCGGTAATGATTTCACAGACTGGAGGAGGGTGCAGGGCTACAAACTATATAGGCTTTTTAAGGAAAGCGTTAATAGATGCGGGTTTCTCTAGTATACCGGTAATATCACTGAACGCTGTCGGTATGGAAAAGAATCCGGGATTTAAGCTCAGTACAGGTTTGATTAATAAAAGTATGATTGCACTTGTATATGGTGATTTGCTGATGAGAGTGCTGTACCGTGTGAGGCCTTATGAAAAAGTACCTGGCTCGGCAAACAAACTTTATGAGTACTGGGTAGAAAAATGCAAGAAGTCTGTCACAAGTGGAAATCATAACCTTTTTAAAAAGAATATAAAGAAAATAGTCCAGGATTTTGACAACTTAGAAATAAGCAATATAAGAAAACCCAAGGTGGGTTTGGTTGGGGAGATACTTGTAAAATTCCATCCGACTGCAAATAACAGTGTTGTAGACATAATAGAAAGGGAAGGTGCAGAGGCGGTCATGCCCGACCTGACTGATTTCCTTCTCTACTGTGCTTATGATGCAAACTTTAAATATAAGCAGCTTTCCGGCAGCTGGAGAAAACTCGTTATTAATAATGCTGCAATTTCAGGAATAGAATACTACAGAAGAGCTATGAAAAAGGCTTTGAAGAAGAGTAAGCGCTTTGAGCCGCCATGCAGCATATATGAGTTGGCGGAGGGAGCTTCAGAGATACTTTCCCTGGGCAATCAGACTGGCGAAGGTTGGTTTTTAACGGCTGAAATGATTGAATTGATAAAAAGCGGAGCAAAGAACATCGTTTGTATGCAGCCTTTTGCATGTTTACCGAACCACGTTACCGGAAAAGGTATGATAAAGGAGCTAAGAAGGCAGTATCCTGATTCAAATATTGTTGCAGTAGATTATGATCCTGGAGCCAGTGAAGTTAACCAATTGAACAGAATAAAACTTATGCTTTCCGTTGCGTTCAAAAACCTGTTCAAGGATGGAACTGGCTATGAAGGAAAGGAAGAATATGAGAGTAATAAAGTAGCTGAAAAGAATGAGAAAAGTATAAATGTCAGTTTCTAAATAGAATAAAAAAGAAATCACTTCACAGTGATTTCTTTTTTATCTGCCTGGTTTTTTTGCTTCAGACATATATTTCATTTTACCCTTTTTCCCTTTGGTTTTTGGACGAGCATCATATTTTTTGATAGACCTGTGCATCATGAAACCCAAGCCAACAAAGGTTAGTAACGTTACAATAATAATAATTACATTCGAACTACCCATAAAAATCTCCCTGTCATACATATCGTTTGATTTCAAAACTCTACCATGTTTCCACAAGGAAATATTATATAGGTTACTTCAGTTTAAATCAATAACATTTTTTTCTGTCCGGTTTTACAATATTTCCAAAAGATTATCAAAGCTATAGGTATACATATACGGATCACTTTTTTCCACCTTACTGAATTCTAAACCTGTAAGCAGGTTTTCGTGCCCGCAGCACTCGCAAAGAAAAGTCAGACCGCTAAGCTTGTAAACTTCTTCTGCAGGCAGGTTGAGGATAACAGAGGAACAGTTAAAGCAACTCAAGGTTTTAAAACTATACATAAAAAACCTCCTTTGAAATTGTAGCTTGATAAATACAGTTTATGGCGTGTACTACCAGGATTATGCTTTGAGTTTGTTCCTATAAATCTGTTCTAAGTCGAAATTAATATGAAACCTAAGAAAAAAGATAACTAACAGAAATACTAATTCAAAATATGAAAATTCTCGATAGAGAATCTAATGATAAAAAAGTGAATAAATATATTCTATAATAAAAAGTCATATACTTAAAGTGGTCGACAAAAAAAGACATAAATCGACAAAAAAATCATTTATATTTTCTTTTAGATTAAATCCGCTAATCTCACCCGAGGCATTCTGTTTAAAATGTCTGCTAGATTTAAATTGTCATAATAAATGATCAAAAAGAATATTTATTAAAAAGACCATAATTTAAGCATGTTTAGTATTTTGGTTGGGATTAGGGATTATACCTGTAATAGCCACGACTTTATACAAAACTTGTGCTTTATACACACCGGAGGAAAAGATGGACAAAAAGTACAAAAAAAACAAAAGCAGTTTCATATTTGGAATACTTAAGATTGTTTTTTTTATTATACTATCGGTATCAGCAATAATTGTTGGTATATTCAGCGGTGATGTCATTTCAAAATCCGATATTAAAATAGTAGAAGGCATAGATGTAGAGAACTTCAAGCTTACTCTTAACAAATCAATACCACTCATAGATACAATTTACAATAGCGGAAATACAAGTATTTCTATTTCTAATGAAATAAGAGGGATGATAAAGGCTATATTTGAACTTGACTTGAGCAATCCAATAACTATTTTGAATGCGCAGTCTCCCTTTTTATATAAATACTATAATAATGAATATCAGGCTTTGCTCAAACAGAAGGAG
The DNA here is from genome assembly GCA_026414765.1 of Clostridia bacterium. Classification (NCBI taxonomy): domain Bacteria; kingdom Bacillati; phylum Bacillota; class Clostridia; species Clostridia bacterium. The sequence continues at coordinate 20,748 of JAOAIJ010000033.1, forward strand.
AAGGATATTGAAAGAGCTGATATTGAAAATGAGGGAAAAGATGAGACGGGTATTCCGGAAAACATTAGTGAAGATGAAAATATACCTGAGTATTTGGAAGATGAAAGCAGCATAACTTATGAGGGCGAAGACGAAAACAAAGAAGACAAAGTGATATCAGGTGAAAAAATTGCAATACATAATGAATCGAAAATGAAAATAGATATGAAACTAATAAGCAGTCTGCTAAAGGAGCGCTTGAAAATAAGTTTTAACAGGAAAGGACCCCAAATACTCATATACCATACGCATACAACTGAGGGATATTTAAAAAATCCCAAGGATGTAAACAAAAAAGGAATATCAAACAGAACCAGCGATACACGGTATAATGTTGTAAGAGTCGGCCAGGCTTTATATGAATCATTGCACAAGAAATATGATTTTAATGTAATACACAACGGCACAGTAAATGACTATGATTTTAACAGTGCATACAACACGGCATATAAAACTGTAAACAATATTTTAAGGGGTAATAAATCCATAAGGATTGTTTTTGACATACACCGGGATGGATTGAATGCAGAAAGGCCGAAGTTGCGCGTAACTTCCAGGATTAATGGAAAAACTGTTGCTAAAGTCATGTTTGTAGTAGGAACATCGAGCAGATTGAAACACCCGGAATGGAAGGAGAATTTTAAATTAGCACTCAAGATTCAGGAAAAGCTCAATACTTATTACCCTGGATTGGCAAGGCCTATTAACGTAAGCAGCAACAGGTATAACCAGCATGTTACCAATGGCGCCCTTATTATTGAAATAGGCGGAGACGGAAATACTGTTGAGGAATGTGTAGAAAGTACCAAATATCTATCAAGAGCAATCAGTGAGGTTTTAAGAAAGGATTAGAAGACAAGATTTAGCTCAAATTTACGAAGTTAGCCGGACAGAATAATTTACTATAAAGCTGTTAGTTACTCATTTCTATGGAGATAATAAATCATAGCATACTTATGTGCTGTGATTTATTTATTTGGGGTGTTATTGAGATGAATAGGGTAGAAAGGTTCAAAGTCGAAAGAAAATTCAGATTGAAGTGCACGCTGCTGATAGTGCTATTTCTCATATTGATACTGACCGGTATATGTGTTTCTGACTATTCAATAAATACACTTATGAAAAATGAAAAGAAAATATCGTTAATAACCGTGAAGCAAGAGGGGAGCTTCAATATGTCTGTAAGCATTATGAATATTGCTATACACCTGGATACTTCGTACTTTAGTAAGGACTTGAAAAAAATAAAAGAAAAGCTGAAGGAAATTCGTTAGGTGCCGCACTTCACCTTCTTAATCATATTGCAGCTCATGCCGTGCCATGTTATAATGTTATAGATTATGTTGAGGTGTAGCAAATCCCCAATAATCCTGATTTTCTAAAATAATACTTAAATATTACAAATATATTTAGTAAAGTAAGAGGTATGAATTGATGTCAAGCGAAAGACAAAAAAAAATACGTAATTTCTGTATAATTGCACATATTGACCATGGTAAGTCCACTCTGGCAGACAGGCTCCTTGAAAGAACCGGTGTATTGACTGAAAGGGAGATGGAAGAACAGGTGCTTGATAACATGGACATTGAGCGTGAACGTGGTATCACAATAAAATCCCAGCCTGTCCGAATGGTATACAAGTCGAATGACGGAGAAGAGTATATTTATAATCTTATAGATACTCCGGGACATGTTGACTTTAACTATGAGGTATCCCGAAGCATAGCTGCATGTGAGGGGGCAATACTGGTAGTGGATGCTGCTCAGGGTATTGAGGCTCAGACGTTGGCAAATGTATATCTCGCTTTGGAACATGATCTCGAGATTATGCCTGTAATTAACAAAATCGATTTGCCAAGTGCTCAGCCCGATCATGTAAAGAAGGAAATTGAGGATGTCATAGGTCTGGATGCAAGTGATGCGCCTGCTATCTCTGCAAAAAACGGAATAAACATAGAGGAAGTACTTGAAAAGGTAATAAATAAGGTGCCATGCCCAAACGGTGATGAGAACGCACCACTAAAAGCTTTAATATTTGATTCCTACTATGACAGCTATAAGGGTGTAATTGTTTATATCAGAGTAAAAGAGGGCAGTGTCAGGGTAGGCGACAACATAAAAATGATGTATACAGGTAAGGAATTTATTGTTACCGAAATAGGATACTTCAGACCCGGAACCCTTTCTCCCAGTGGAGAGCTTAAAGCCGGTGAAGTAGGTTATATTGCTGCCAGTATAAAAAACGTAAGGGATACCAGGGTAGGGGATACTGTCACTATCGCTGATAACCCTGCAAAAGAGCCACTGCCTGGATATAAGAAAGTAAACTCTATGGTTTTCTGTGGTATATACCCGGCAGATGGTGCGAAGTATGGGGATCTTAGAGATGCTCTGGAAAAGCTTCAGCTGAATGATGCGTCACTGACTTTTGAACCTGAGTCTTCTGTTGCTCTTGGTTTTGGTTTCAGATGCGGTTTTCTCGGATTACTTCATATGGAAATAATACAGGAACGTCTGGAGCGGGAATACAATCTTGACCTTGTGACAACTGCTCCCAGTGTTATTTATAAAATCACCAGAACTGATGGTGAAGTCCTGAATATAGATAACCCTACAAATCTGCCTCCACTGACAGAAGTTGAAATGATGGAGGAGCCTGTGGTAAAAGCTACCATTATGTCACCGACAGAGTATGTGGGGAATATAATGGAACTTTCACAAGAACGCCGTGGGATATACAAGGATATGTCCTATATAGATGAGGGAAGGGTAATTTTGACATATGAAATGCCTCTTAATGAAATTATCTATGATTTCTTTGATGCTCTCAAATCAAGGACGAAAGGGTATGCATCCTTAGATTATGAACTTTTAGGATATAAGGAATCCGACCTGGTAAAGTTGGATATTCTTCTGAATAATGAGATAGTTGATGCTCTTTCATTCATAGTCCATAAGGATAAAGCTTATACAAGAGGAAGGAAAATGGCTGAAAAGCTTAAAGAGTCAATACCGAGGCAGATGTTCGAAATACCTATACAAGCATGTATCGGTGGAAAGATAATCGCGAGGGAGACAGTAAAAGCATTTAGAAAAGACGTGCTTGCAAAGTGTTATGGAGGAGACATTACCAGAAAGAAGAAGCTTCTTGAGAAGCAAAAAGAAGGTAAAAAGCGTATGCGCCAGGTCGGAAGTGTAGAGGTTCCGCAGGAAGCATTCATGAGTGTTTTAAAACTTGATACGTAACTGATACAATTAACATAAAAATACAGGAACGATTCCTAATGTATTAATAAAAACTCGGATGTTTTTGAAGTATAAATGAGGACATAGATAAGGTTTTGCATAAATCTGTCTATGTTCTCTTTATATAAGTCTCTTTTAGATATATTTTAAATTTGGAGATAGCTATGAAGAATGTGATTGGTTTATATATTCATATACCATTTTGTATGTCTAAGTGCCATTATTGCGATTTTAACTCCTTTTCGGGAATGGAGGGAAGTATCCCTGGTTATTTTGACGCATTGAAAAAAGAGATTTGCTTATATGAGGATATGCTGAAGGATTATGAAATAAAGACCGTTTTTATTGGTGGAGGTACACCTTCTTATGTACATGAATCGTATATTGTGGAAGTAATGAACTTATGCAATGAAAAACTTAACATATGTGAAAATGGAGAAATAAGTATAGAGTCCAATCCTGGAACACTTGATCCCCACAAGCTATCCGCTTATCGGAAAGCAGGGGTTAACAGGCTTAGTATAGGCCTTCAGGCGCGTCAGGATCACATTCTGAAAAGAATAGGAAGAATCCACTGCTCCGGAGATTTTGACATTAGTTTTTATAATGCAAGGGAAGCAGGTTTCAAAAATATAAATACAGATCTGATATTTGGATTACCCGGACAGAAGTTGAGTGACTGGAAAGAGACTATAGAATCGATAGTTGGGCTGGGAGTTGAGCATGTATCATGTTACAGCCTTAAAATTGAAGAAGGCACCGTGTTTGGAAATATGCTTGATATTGGGGAAATAAGCTATATCGATGATGAACTGGACAGAGAGATGTACTCTAGGGCTGTGGAATATCTTACGTCAAACGGATACAGGCATTATGAAATATCAAACTTTGCAAAGCCGGGGTTTGAATGCAGACACAATCTTGTATACTGGAATGCAGAACCTTATATTGGAGTAGGTGCTGGTGCACATTCTTATTTTCAGGGTAAACGGACAAACAACATCAATTCAGTAGAAGAGTACGTAAAAAGTATCGGAAAGGGTGAAATCCCTGGTGAAAATACTGGATATATTAATAAGGATGACGAGATTTCAGAGTATATGATACTTGGGCTAAGGCTCATAGAAGGTGTCAGCGCAAAGAAGTTTTTTAAAAGATTTGATACGGATATATTCGATAAATACGGAAAACGCTTAGATAAGCTGGTTAAGGATGGACTTCTGGATGTTGAGGAGGATAAAATCAGACTTACAACAAAAGGACTGGACCTTGCAAACAGGGTATTCGTTGAATTTATATAAACGGCGGAAGAGTGTATGCGCTGGCATTTCCTCAAATTGACTTACTTGTATATTTGACTTTCAAAATACAAATAATATCCATAAAAACTACTTGACAAAAAAAATATCAGATGGTATTTTTAAATTAGAATTAGCACTCGTTAATAGTGAGTGCTAACAAAGGGGTGTAAAAGATGTTTTTAGATGATAGGAAAATGAGCATACTTAAGGCTATTATCGACGACTACATCGACACTGCAGAGCCTATCGGATCAAGAACCATTGCAAGGAAACACGAGCTAGGATTGAGTTCGGCCACCATAAGGAATGAAATGGCTGACTTAGAAGAAATGGGCTATCTTGCTCAGCCGCATACTTCCGCAGGAAGGATTCCGTCCGATAAAGGATATAGGTTATATGTCGACCAATTGATGAAAGCAAGAGAATTAAGTTCTGAAGAAATCGATAACATAAGAAGAGCTATGGAAGTAAAAATCAATGAGCTGAATCAATTGATGAAGCAAGCTTCCAGTGTTATGTCGAAGATAACCAAGTATACTTCGATGGCAATAACTCCCCAGATGAAAACGAGTATTCTGAAAGCAATTCAGGTTGTACCCATTGAGACAGGAAAAGCACTTGTTATTGTTGTAACCAATACGGGAGTAGTAAGAAACGGATTGATAAAGGTAGCGGACAATATTTCACCTGACTTCCTTATCAAGGTATCCAACATACTCAATAATAAACTTGCAGGACTTACTATAGAGCAGATTAACCTGCCTATTATAAAGGAAATTGAATACGAAATGGGGACATATAAGGAAATACTTATACCTATTTTGGATAGTGTAGCAGATTGCATAACCCAGATAGATGAACTGGAAGTATACCTTGACGGAGCTACCAACATTTTCAATTATCCCGAATTCAGGGATGTAATGAAAGCCAGAGAGTTTCTGAACGTACTGGATGAGAAAGAAATTCTATGCAGGCTGCTGAAAAGCAACAACTTCAACAATAAAGGAATAACAATACAGATAGGTACTGAAAACGATCTGCAGGAAATAAAGGAATGCAGCCTTGTAACAACGACGTACAGTCTGGGGGATCTGATTATCGGTTCCATAGGAATAATAGGGCCTACAAGAATGGAATACGGCAGAGTGATTTCTGCAATGAATTATATCAGGGAAAAGATAAATCAGGAGATTAACAGATTGGTTTGTGGAGATTTAAATGATGTATAGATACTTTTAGTTATCAACTTTATACAGGAGGGTGAAGGACAGCGTAATGAAAAATCAGAACAAAAAAGAAGATAAGGCTAATAACCTTAATGAGCAGACGACAAATCCGGAAAATGTAAGTATGGATAATAATGTATGTGAAGAAAATAACGGTAATAGTGAAGAATGTACCTTTAATGAAAATCAGGATTTTGCAGCAATGAAGATACAACTTAAAGAAAAAACAAAGAAGTGTGAAGAATATATGGGTATGGCCCAAAGGATGGCTGCAGAATTTGATAATTACAAAAAAAGGACTGCTAAGGAAAAGGAGGCGTTGTATTCAGATACTGTAGGGGAGGTTATTTCAGCATTACTGCCTGTAGTAGATAATTTTGAAAGAGCTATTCTTGCAGCGGGTAAGGAAGATGATCCGAATAAAGCTGACGTGATGGCATTAAAAAATGGGATAGACATGGTATTCAGGCAGATGAAAGATGTTATGAAAAATCTGGGTGTTGAAGAGATTAAGTGTGTCGGTGAGCAGTTTGATCCTCAGCTGCATAACGCTGTTATGCATGTGGAAGATGAGACCCAAGGCGAAAATGTAGTAGTGGAAGAATTTCAAAAAGGCTATATGATAAAGGAAAAAGTTATAAGACATAGTATGGTGAAAGTAGCAAACTAGAAGAAAAATTGCCTATAGTTGATGGTTAAGTATTATAAGTTTGCATACTCGCTTACTGCATACCGTTTTCTATAAGCATAAACTATAAAATCTAATGAACAGAGTAAAATGTAGGAGGTATATAAAAGATGGCAAAGGTAATTGGTATAGATTTAGGTACAACTAACTCTTGTGTAGCGGTAATGGAAGGTGGAGAACCTGTAGTAATACCTAATGCGGAAGGAAATAGAACAACTCCGTCTGTAGTTGCATTTTCGAAAACGGGTGAAAGGCTTGTAGGTCAGGTCGCAAAAAGACAGGCAATTACAAACCCTGAAAGAACAGTAATATCAATCAAAAGAGACATGGGTACTGACAGAAAAGTAAAAATTGACGATAAGCAGTTTACTCCACAGGAGATTTCTGCAATGATATTACAGAAACTAAAAGCTGACGCGGAAGCTTATCTCGGTGAAACTGTAACACAGGCTGTAATAACAGTACCTGCTTACTTCAGTGATTCACAAAGACAAGCTACAAAGGATGCAGGTAAAATTGCAGGACTCGAAGTGCTCAGAATAGTGAATGAACCTACAGCTGCTGCACTTGCATACGGCCTTGACAAAGAAACTGATCAGAAGATAATGGTTTATGACCTGGGTGGAGGAACGTTTGACGTTTCAATTCTTGAAATAGGTGACGGTGTATTTGAGGTTCTCGCAACAAATGGTAATAACAGACTTGGTGGAGACGATTTTGACGAAAGAGTAATGGAGTACCTGGTAGACACATTTAAGAAAGAAAACGGAATAGATCTGAAAAATGACAAGATGGCCATGCAGAGGTTGAAGGAAGCTGCAGAAAAGGCTAAGATTGAGCTTTCGGGAGTAACAACTACAAATGTAAACCTTCCTTTTATAACAGCCGATGCAACAGGCCCAAAACATCTTGATGTTACATTGACAAAAGCTAAATTTGATGAGTTGACTGCAGACCTTGTAGAAAAAACTATGGGACCTACCAGACAGGCAATGCAGGATGCAGGACTGACTCCTGAAAAAATAGATAAGATACTCCTGGTTGGTGGTTCTACTAGAATACCTGCTGTACAGGAAGCAGTAAAAAAATATCTTGGAAAAGAACCTTTCAAAGGAATAAACCCTGATGAGTGTGTTGCTATAGGTGCTGCAATCCAGGCAGGGGTACTTACCGGAGAAGTTAAGGATTTATTGCTGCTGGATGTTACTCCGCTGTCACTTGGAATCGAGACTCTTGGAGGAGTATTTACGAAACTTATTGAGAGAAATACTACAATACCTTCAAAGAAGAGCCAGATTTTCTCGACTGCGGCTGATGGACAAACAAGCGTTGAGATTCATGTGCTGCAGGGCGAAAGAGAAATGGCTGCTTACAACAAAACTCTTGGAAGATTCCAGCTTACAGGCATACCACCGGCACCAAGGGGTGTTCCACAGATAGAAGTTACCTTTGACATAGATGCAAACGGTATCGCGCACGTATCTGCAAAAGATCTGGGAACAGGAAATGAGCAGAAAGTAACTATTACAGCATCAACAAATCTTTCAGATTCAGAAATAGATAAAGCTGTCAAAGAAGCAGAAAAATTTGCAGCTGATGATAAGAAAAGAAAAGAAGAGATAGAAATAAGAAATAATGCAGATTCAATGGTTTATCAGTCAGAAAAAACTATTAAGGATTTGGGTGACAAATTAGGTGCTGATGATAAGACAAAGATTGAATCTGAAGTTAACAATGTAAAAGAAGCCCTGAAAGGAACTGATACAGAAGTTATTAAAAAGGCTACAGAAGCTTTGACACAAGCGTTCTATGACATATCTGCAAAGATATACCAGCAGAATCCGGGTGCACACGGTAACCCAGGAGCAGGATTTGATCCTAATGCCGGAGCTAACCCTGGAGCAGGATTCAACCCGGGAGCAGGCGCAGGTGGAGCTGAAAATGTTTATGATGCTGATTATAAGGTTGTAGACGACGATAAGAAATAACTAAAAACGTGACACATCGGACTACGCACGATGCAGACAGTACAATGTTTTAAGGCTTATTGAAGTGCTTACTAAATAGCCAATAGCAGGCCAAAGTCATGTAAATGGCTTTGGCTTGTTTGATGGTTATAATGTACTATGGGGTTAACAATATAAGAATATAGTAGTATAATGTATAATGGTGTGTCAGAAAGCATTGTTTTTTAGAGATTTCTGACGAGGTTTTAATTATTTTATGAGGGCATTCCAATGATTTGATATATGGTATATGTTTACGGTGTGTTCCTCAATACTAAAGGAGTTGATTGGATGGCAAACAAAAGGGATTATTATGAAGTCCTTGGTGTTGAAAAAAATGCATCCGATAGTGATATAAAGAAGGCTTATAGAAAGCTTGCCAAGCAGTATCATCCTGATGTCAATCCTGATGATAAAGTGGCTGAAGCAAAATTCAAAGAAGTTAATGAAGCCTATCAGATTTTAAGCGACTCACAAAAAAGAGCTCAGTATGACCAGTTCGGACACGCAGGTACCGATCCAAACGGCTTCGGAGGATACGGCGGTGGATTCGGTGATTTTGACTTCGGTGGTATAGGCGATATATTTGAGACTTTCTTTGGGGGTTCAGGCTTCGGAGGTAGATCTGCCAAAAATAAAAATGGTCCTCAAAAGGGTGCAGATTTAAAATATGGAATGGAGATTGCTTTTGAAGAAGCTGCTTTTGGAGTAGAAAGAGAAATCACTATCAATAGGATGGAAAACTGTACGTCTTGCTCAGGTTCAGGCTCGAAGCCAGGGACCTCACCGACTACCTGTAAGCATTGTAATGGAACGGGCCAGGTTCAATACAAACAAAGTACACCTTTTGGACAGTTTGTAAACATAAAGGCATGTGATGTTTGCCGTGGTGAAGGAAAGGTAATAACTGATCCATGTAATACATGTAATGGTAAGGGTAAGATCAGGAAAAGTGTAAAAATAAAGATTAATGTTCCTGCCGGAATAGATGACGGGCAAACCATATCACTTAGAGGAGAAGGCGAACCGGGATCAAAAGGCGGTCCTTCGGGAGATCTGTTCATAACAATAAGGGTTAAGGCGCACTCATTGTTCCAACGTCAGGGAAACGACGTTGTATGCGATATTCCTATCACCTTCGTCCAAGCAGCACTGGGAGCAGAGCTTGAAGTACCTACTCTTGACGGCAAAGTAAAATATTCAATACCTGAGGGGACACAGACAGGGTCTGTATTCCGTCTGAGGAGTAAGGGAATTCCTTTTCTCAGAGGAAATGGCCGAGGCGACCAGTATGTAAAAGTTAATGTTGAAGTTCCAAAGAAACTTAACGAAAGACAGAAAGAAATATTAAAGGAGTTTGCTGAAATAAGTGGTGATGATCACCATGAGCAAAGGAAAAGCTTTTTTAATAAAATGAAAGATGCGTTAGGAATGTAGGCGCTTTTAGCGTGAGTAATAAGCCATGGGCTATGGGAGATATGACATAACTCATGGCAAAATTTTATTTATAGGTTAAGTTTGGCATTACATTAGTGAGAATCTTAATTTTACATGCTCACATAATCCTGTGCCTGTAGCCGACAAACTGATGTTTGATGGAGGAAACAAATGAAGTGGCTTGAAATTAGAATAATAACTACTGAAGAAGCAAGCGATGCAATTTCGGAAATGCTGACCTCAATTGGAGCAGGTGGTGTTGCAATAGAAGACCCAAATGAAATCAGAAGAGAAATATCAAAACCAAACTCTCTTGATTATGCAGATGAGGAATTTATGAACAGTCTTGGGGTAGATGTAATTATTAAATCATATTTTCCGGGAAATCTGAATATAACGGAGTTGGTTGAGCTTATTAAGGAGAAAATAAGTTTCATATCCGCTTTTCTAGAGACAGGGCATGGTTATGACGGGTATACAGAAGTGGATGATGAAGACTGGTCTACTGCATGGAAAAAGTATTACAAACCGGTACACATATCTGAAAGTGTTGTAATAAAACCTTCTTGGGAAAGCTATACTGCAAAGGAAGGAGAAATAACAGTTGAGCTGGATCCCGGTATGGCCTTTGGTACGGGAACACATGAAACAACAATGATGTGCGCGCAGCTTCTCGAAGAGTACATAAAACAAGGTGATAAGGTACTTGATATAGGCTGTGGTACGGGCATACTTGCAATAATTGCATCCAAGCTTGGAGCTGAGGGGATAACTGCAGTGGATATAGATGAAGTTGCAGTCAAGGTGACAAAGGAAAACTGTCAGCTTAACGATGTATACAATGTAAATGTATTTAGGGGTGTTTTGGATGACATCGAGAGACAAAAGGCGGATATTGTAGTAGCAAATATAATAGCAAATGTTATAATTGACATTTCAAAAACAATACCGTATTATGTAAAGGCAAATGCCTATTTTATTACTTCAGGTATAATCAGAGAAAGAAAACAGGAAGTAATGGACAGTTATTTACAACTAGGTTTTAGCTGCGAAAAGACTCTGGAAATCGGTGAATGGGTGGCGATGGTGTTCAAATGCCAAAATTCTTTATAGAAAAAGAGAATATCTCCGGTAACTATATATACATATACGGAGATGATGTTAATCATATAAGGCGAGTATTAAGGCTAAAATGCGGTGATAATATAATAGTATGTGATGGAAATGGGTACGATTATGATGTTAGGATCGAGTGTTTTGAACAGGAAGCTGTAAAAACGAGTATCGTAAGTACTAGTGCCAATATTTCCGAACCCCCGGTGGATGTTACCCTTTTTCAGGGTATACCCAAATCAGACAAAATGGACTTTATTATTCAAAAAAGTGTGGAATTGGGAGTAAACCGAATTATTCCGGTTAGCACAGAAAGAACCGTAGTTAGAATCGACAGTAAAAAGGATGCAGAAAGTAAAGTATCGAGATGGCAAAGGATAGCACTGGAAGCAGCTAAACAATGCAATAGGGGTGCAATACCCCAAATCAGCTTTCCCATATCGTATCTGGAAAGCCTTGATTTGGCAAAGCAGGCTGATTTGGCGATAATACCATATGAAAAAGAAACAGGAAACGGTTTAAGGGTGTTGATCAAAGAAAAAAACATAAAAAAACTTTCTATATTGATTGGCCCAGAAGGAGGCTTTTCCGAAAAGGAAATAGAAAATGCCATAAGATACGGAATTAATCCTGTAACTCTGGGGCCAAGAATATTAAGGACTGAGACTGCCGGGATTGCCGTGATTTCAATACTGATGTATGAACTGGGGGATATTGGGAAATGAAAAACCTCACATTTGTAATAGTTGATGACGCAATATTTATGCGTACATTATTAAAAAAGATGATAGAGGAAGTTGAAACATACAAAGTCGTAGGAGAAGGATCCAATGGTTATGAAGCTATTCAGCAGGCAAAAAGTCTGAAGCCCGATATTATGACACTGGATATTACTATGCCTGAAATGGATGGTATTAAAGCTGTACAGGAGGTGCTTAAAGTCAGTCCGGAAACCAAGATTCTGATGGTTTCAGCTATGGGACAGCAATCCATGGTAATAGAGGCAATAAAACTGGGAGCCAGGGATTTTGTAGTAAAGCCGTTTGAGAAATCAAGGGTTTTGCAAGCTATAAAGAATATAATTTCTACATAATTAAAAACTACAGGGATTTTTCATTTATTCCTGTAGTTTTATTATTTATTCTTAACAATACAAAAAATAGAGTAAATCAAAGAAAATAAGTAAAAATTATATAAAATTTAAAAAAATGGCCTTTAAATTATTCAAAGTTGTGTTATAATAGTAAATGCTTAGCTAGGGAAATTTTGTAACCTGATTTGGCAAGGATCCCGGAAAAAAGAAAAATAACTTGCTGATAAGGCCAGCTTATAAATTTGTAAATGATAAGTGGCCTTGTTTATTATAAAATTCCTAAAAAAGGATGATTACATTATATGATAAAGAGTATGACCGGTTTTGGAAGAGGCGAATATCAGGAAGAAGGTAAGGAATTCCTTGTAGAGATAAAAACAGTAAATCACAGGTATAGTGATATTTTTGTTAAGATGCCAAGACAGATATCCTTCCTTGAAGATAAAGTACGCGAAATAGTTGGAAAGAGTATTTCTAGGGGCAAGGTTGATGTTTATATTTCATATGAGGATTACAGTGATGATTCAAAGAATGTATTATTTGATGAACCTTTGGCAAAAACTTATATTAAAGCTTTGGAAACACTGAGAGAAAAATATAATTTGAAAGATGACATAACAGTTTCTTTAGTTGCCAGATTCCCTGATGTCCTAAGAGTTGAAAAGAACGAGGAGGATGGAGAGAAGATATGGCTTCTATTGAAAAAGGCACTTGAAAAGGCTGTTGAGTCCCTTCTTGTTATGCGTCAGAATGAGGGGAAGGAGCTAAAGAATAATTTGCTTGAAAGAGCAAATTATATTGAAGAAATATTGAAGAAAATTACCGAGCGTTCCCCGAATGTTGTAAAGGAATATAGGATCAAGTTGGAAAACAGGTTAAAGGAGCTGCTGGAGCAGCAAACTGTAGATGAAAGCAGGATGGCAACTGAAGTTGCGATTTTTGCCGATAGATGCAGTATCGACGAGGAGATTGTAAGGCTCGGAAGTCATATAAGCCAGCTTAGAGAAGCTTTGAATATGGAGCAGCCTGTAGGTAGAAAACTTGATTTCTTAATACAGGAAATGAACAGAGAAATAAACACTATTGGTTCAAAAGCCAATGATTTGGTTATAACAAAACATGTGGTTGAAATAAAAAGTGAACTTGAAAAAGTAAGAGAGCAAATCCAGAATATTGAATAGTATTTGAGTAATTATTAACACTTACAAGAAAAGCAATTTAAGGAGGAAAGACAAATGAAACTGATAAATATAGGATTTGGCAATATAGTCTCAGCAAACAGGCTTGTAGCTATAGTCAGTCCCGAGTCGGCACCTATAAAAAGAATAATTCAGGAAGCAAGGGACCGTGGCATGCTTATAGACGCTACTTATGGAAGAAGAACAAGAGCTGTAATAATTACAGACAGTGACCATATTATTTTGTCTGCGGTACAGCCTGAGACAGTTGCACATAGGTTGAATGTAAAAGATACGGATACGGAACCTGACGTTGAAGAAGATGAAGATACTAATGAATAGGGGAATTAGAAATGTGTCATGAGGGTTTGCTTGTTGTCTTTTGTGGCCCTTCAGGTGTAGGAAAGGGTTCTGTTCTTAAGATAGCTAAGGAAGGAAATGCCAATATCAAATACTCGGTTTCCGCTACTACAAGGAATCCCAGGCAAGGTGAAACAGATGGGGAAAGCTATTATTTCAAGACAATACCTGAGTTTAAAGAGATGATAGCAAATGATGAACTGGTTGAATGGGTCGAATACTGCGGCAATTTCTATGGTACTCCTAAAAAGTGTATTGATGATGCTTTGAGGGAAGGATACAATATTATTTTAGAAATTGAAGTGGAAGGGGCTGTAAATATTAAAAACAAATACCCTGACGCAGTTACTGTTTTTGTTTTACCACCGTCTTTTGAAGAACTTCAGAAGCGTCTTGAAGGAAGAGGGACAGAAAAGCCCGATGTAATAGAAAAACGGCTTTGCAGAGCAAAGGAAGAAATGTCTTTTATCAATAAGTTTGACTATATAATAATTAATGATGATATTAACAATGCGGTAAGTGACTTTAACAATATATTGGCAGCAGAAAAGCTGCGGTATAAGAGGAATACGGATATTTTATCACGGATAGGGGTTATAAATGACCCAAAGTGAACTTACTGACTTTAGACTATCTATGTTATTAAACTGATATTAAATATATTTCTATTAACAGGAGGTTTACGCGAATGATTGATCCGTCAATTGGTTCATTGATGAATAAGGTTGACAGCAGGTATACCTTGGTTGTAGCAGCAGCAAAAAGAGCACGTCAGCTAGCTGATGGCGCACACAAACTTACAAAATGCAACTCTGAAAAAGCTGTTACAATAGCTATAAATGAGATCAATGAAGACAAGATTACTTATGTACGTACAAAGAGTGGCATAAAATAATTAACTACTATTTGAAAATTTTAAATGGACAATTATTTACGGTATAATCAGACCTATACAGTGAGATTATCTGGTTACATGTATCTGAACGCAAATATTTTTATCGGTCCTAAAATCATAGTGGGCAATAGACGATTTGCTTATTAATTGTCGATTGTCCATTATTAATTATCAAGCGATGGATTGGGGGTGGAGAATTGCTAAAGGGTAAAACTGTAGTGATCGGTGTGTGTGGAGGTATTGCCGCCTATAAGGTTGTAGAAGTGGTCAGCCGGCTGCGCAGGGAGAATGCAGAAGTTCATGTTATTATGACGGAAAATGCTGCAAAGTTTGTAACACCTTTGACTTTTCAATCACTGTCACATAACCTGGTAATTACCGATATGTTTGATGAACCAAAGAAGTGGGATGTCGAACATATTTCGCTTGCAAGAAAAGCAGATATGTTTGTTGTTGCACCAGCAACGGCAAATATCATCGGTAAGGTTGCAAATGGTATAGCCGACGATATGCTGACTACTACCATTATGGCTACCAGGGCTCCTGTACTTTTTGTACCGGCCATGAACAGTGCAATGTATGAAAATCCTATTGTGCAAAGCAATATTTCTAAACTTGCATCATACGGATATTTATTTATGGAGCCTGGCACAGGGGTGATGGCAGCGGAGGGTGAATACGGAAAGGGTAGATTACCTGAGCCTGAAGCAATTGTAGCGTGGATAGAAAAGATATTGAATCCTGAAAGGGATTTGGAGGGTAAAAGGATACTTATTACTGCCGGACCTACCAGGGAAGCGATTGATCCTGTAAGATTCATTTCTAATCACTCCTCGGGGAAAATGGGATATGCAATGGCAGAAGCTGCGGTAAAAAGGGGTGCTGAAGTAATATTGGTTTCGGGGCCTGTAAATATAAAAAAACCTGATAATCTGAAATTTATTGATGTTATTAGTGCAGAAGAAATGTATGATGCTGTTATGAAAAATTACGAACAGTGCCAGGCGATGATAATGGTTGCAGCAGTTGCAGATTACAAATGTGCTCAGATTTCCGATAAGAAAATCAAAAAGAAAAGTGATCAAATGACTATAGAACTTAAAAGGAATCATGATATCACTAAGGAATTGGGTAAAATAAAGGGTAATAGAATACTTGTGGGTACATGCGCAGAAACTAATGACTTAATTGAGAACGCAAAGTCCAAATTGAAGTCGAAGAATTTGGATATGATAATGGCAAATGACGTGACTCTTGAAGGCGCAGGCTTTGGAGTGGATACAAATATAGTAAAGATATTATTGAAAAGCGGTGAAATAAAAGAACTGCCTTTAATGAGTAAATTAGAGGTTGCAGAGGAAGTTTTGGATGAGATAGTCCATATGTTCAATTCATAATATTTTTCGGGCTGGTGTAATAAGCTAAACGAATTCTCAAATTATTTAGTATTAACATATATCTTAAGGAGGAATATATAATGGCTGTAGAAAAAACTATGGAAAAGATAGTTGCATTAGCAAAAAATAGAGGTTTTGTATATCCCGGTTCAGATATCTACGGTGGTCTTGCAAATGCATGGGATTACGGCCCGTTGGGTGTAGAGCTCAAAAATAATGTAAAAAAGGCATGGTGGAAAAAATTCGTACAGGAAAGCCCCTACAATGTAGGTGTAGACTGTGCGATACTTATGAACCCTCAGGTTTGGGTAGCTTCAGGACACGTTGGAGGTTTCAGTGATCCTTTGATAGACTGCAAGGATTGTAAAACACGTCACAGAGCTGACAAGCTTATTGAAGAGTGGAATAAGGAAAATGGTATTGATGTGGCTGTTGACGGCTGGACCAATGACCAGTTGATCGGATATATAAAAGAAAAAGGTGTGAAATGTCCGGATTGTGGCTCAATTAATTTTACTGATATAAGAAAATTCAATCTTATGTTCAAAACCTTTCAGGGAGTTACGGAGGATTCAAAAGCTGAAATCTTCTTAAGGCCTGAAACTGCACAGGGTATATTTGTGAACTTTAAGAATGTACAACGTACTACAAGAAAAAAGATACCTTTTGGTATCGGCCAGATAGGTAAGTCTTTTAGAAATGAAATTACTCCAGGTAATTTTACATTCAGGACACGTGAGTTTGAGCAAATGGAATTGGAATTCTTCTGTGAGCCCGGTAAGGATCTTGAATGGTTTTCGTACTGGAAGGACTATTGCTATAACTGGCTATTAAATCTGGGTATGAAGGCTGAAAGCCTTAAGTTGCGTGACCACAGTCCCGAGGAATTATCTCACTATAGTAATGCTACTACTGATATTGAATTTAAGTTCCCATTTGGGTGGGGTGAACTTTGGGGCATTGCCGATAGGACCGATTTTGATCTTAAGCAGCATATGGAGCATTCAAAAGATGATCTTTCATATTTTGATCCTACAACCAACGAAAAATATGTTCCATATTGTATAGAACCATCACTTGGGGCTGACAGAGTTGCGCTTGCATTCCTCTGTGACGCTTATGATGAAGAAGAAGTTACTGAAGGGGATATCAGAACAGTGATGAGATTCCACCCTGTAATTGCTCCTGTGAAGGTAGCAATACTGCCTCTTTCAAAGAAGCTTGGTGACGATGCGTACAAAGTATACGAAATGCTTTCCAAGAAGTATGTGTGCGAATATGATGAAACAGGAAGCATAGGTAAAAGATACAGGAGGCAGGACGAGATAGGCACGCCGTTTTGTATTACCTTTGATTTCGATTCGCTAAATGACCGCAGTGTAACTATCAGAGAGCGGGATTCCATGCAGCAGGTAAGAATGGGAATAGATGAGCTCGACAAATATCTGGAAGAAAAATTCACTTTTTAGTTCTAAATAATATGAATTTGTATATTATAAAGGCGGGGATAATATCCCCGCCTTTTGAGTTGTTGGCAAAGAAATAACCGGAATAGAGCTATTTGTTTCATGCAGGTATAAAAAATTCAGAGTTTGGCTATTTTATTATTAGATACCATAGGAGATTGATATAAAATTAACATAAAATTTTACAAAAAATTAATGAAATATTTTGGTAATATGATATAATATTGTGCTGTAATGAATTAATAACATTTACCATATTTTTAGAAATATATGTTCAAAACATGCAACTTTCAATATAAAATTCTTAAAGCACAAATCTAAACAATAGAGTTAGTAATTTTCCTGTGGTGTATTGCCCGGAAACCAGATTAGGTTTCACACATGTTGATTAAGTGCTGAAACAGCAATGTTTCATAAGCATATAAAGATTGGAGACTCTGGATATTACACAAGGTTTTGGAGTTTCTTATCTGCAACTAGTCCCACTATATAAAATACATAGGAGGTTTACTTAATGGCAAAGTATGTTTATCTATTCAGTGAAGGTAATGCTTCAATGAAAAATCTACTAGGGGGTAAAGGTGCCAATCTGGCTGAAATGACAGGCTTGGGGCTTCCGGTTCCTAGAGGTTTTACTGTTACTACTGAAGCATGTACAAAGTATTATAAAGATGGGAAAGTTATTGCGAAGGAAATCGAAGAAGAAATCTATTCGATGATGGCAAAAACAGAAGAAATAGTTGGAAAGAAATTTGGAGATCCCAATAACCCCTTTCTTGTTTCCGTACGTTCCGGTGCAAGAGCTTCAATGCCTGGTATGATGGATACAATATTAAACCTCGGACTAAATGATATCGTTGTAGAGGGTTTGGCAAAGCTTACTAATAATGAAAGATTTGCATATGATAGCTACAGAAGATTCATACAGATGTTCAGTGACGTTGTTATGGAAGTTGACAAGCCTAAATTTGAAAAAATTCTCGAAGCGGTAAAAGAAGAAAATAACGCTCACTTTGACACAGATCTGACTGCCGATAACTTGAAGGAGGTTGTCAGAAGATATAAGGAATTGTTCAAAAAAGAAAAAGGTTTTGAATTTCCACAGGAGCCTAAAGCTCAGTTAATGGAAGCTGTAAAGGCAGTATTCCGTTCATGGGATAACCCAAGAGCTATAATATACAGAAGATTGAATGATATTCCAGGAGACTGGGGTACTGCTGTTAACGTTCAGGAAATGGTATATGGCAATATGGGTAATGATTCAGGAACTGGCGTTGCATTTACAAGAAACCCATCAACAGGAGAAAACAAACTATACGGTGAATTCCTGATGAACGCACAGGGGGAAGATGTTGTTGCCGGTATCAGAACACCACAGTCAATAGACCAGTTAAAGGAAATAAATCCCGAAGCATACAATCAGTTTACAAATATTGCTCAAACTCTTGAAAAGCACTACAGAGATATGCAGGACATGGAGTTTACCATAGAAAAAGGAAAGTTATTCATGCTCCAAACCAGAAATGGTAAGAGAACAGCTGCCGCGGCACTAAAAATAGCTGTTGACCTTGTAAGTGAAGGGATGGTTACCAAGGAAGAAGCTATAATGAAGGTTGATCCGAAACAGTTGGATGCACTTTTACATCCTAATTTTGAACCCAAAGCATTAAAAGCAGCTTCTCCTATCGCGAAAGGGTTACCGGCATCGCCGGGAGCAGCCACAGGCAAGATTTATTTTGAAGCAGATGATGCGGTAGAAGCTTCAAAGGGCGGAGAAAAGAATGTAATACTTGTTAGGCTGGAAACTTCACCTGAAGATATTGAAGGTATGCACGTAGCTCAAGGTATACTTACAGGTCGTGGCGGTATGACTTCACATGCTGCTGTTGTTGCACGCGGAATGGGTACATGTTGTGTTGCAGGTTGCAGCGAAGTTAAGATAAATGAAGAAGAAAAATATTTTATTGATAAAAACGGAAAGAAATATGTTGAAGGAGATTGGATTTCTCTCGATGGATCGACAGGAAATGTTTACGGTAACCAATTACCTACAGTTCAGCCTGAAATGACAGGTGATTTCGCAGTACTGATGGGGTGGGCGGACGAAATCAGAACATTAAAGGTCAGAACAAATGCTGATACTCCTGCTGATGCTGCTCAGGCAATGAAATTTGGTGCAGAAGGTATAGGCCTGTGCCGTACTGAGCATATGTTCTTTGAATCTGACAGATTACCTGCAATGAGGGAAATGATAGTTTCAAGAACTGAAGAACAGAGAAGGAAAGCTCTTGACAAGCTGCTTCCAATGCAAAGAGGCGACTTTGAAGGATTGTTCAAGGAAATGAAGGGTTATCCTGTAACAATCAGATTCCTTGATCCACCGCTTCATGAATTCCTTCCGCAAGAAGATGAAGATATAGCTTCGCTTGCAAAAGAAATGGGTATGACCTTTGATGAACTAAAAGGAATAGTTGCAGATCTTCATGAATTTAACCCAATGATGGGGCATAGAGGCTGCCGTCTTGCAGTTACTTACCCTGAAATTGCTGAAATGCAGACCAGAGCTGTTATAGAAGCGGCTATAAACGTAAATAAA
Source organism: Clostridia bacterium (assembly GCA_026414765.1). Lineage (NCBI taxonomy): Bacteria > Bacillati > Bacillota > Clostridia > Clostridia bacterium. The sequence continues at coordinate 40,789 of JAOAIJ010000033.1, forward strand.
GCAGGAATGAATGTTATTCCTGAAATAATGATTCCATTAGTAGGAGAAATAAAAGAACTAAAATATGTTAAAGATGTAGTAGTCAAAACTGCAGATGAAGTTATAGCAAAAGCTGGGGTCAAGCTTGAGTACAAAGTCGGTACAATGATTGAAATACCAAGAGCTGCTTTGACTGCTGATGAAATAGCAAAAGAAGCGGAATTTTTCTCCTTTGGTACAAACGACCTTACTCAGATGACTTTTGGTTTCAGCCGTGACGATGCAGGCAAATTCCTTGAAGAGTATTACAACAAGAAGATTTACGAATCTGATCCATTTGCAAGACTTGACCAGACAGGCGTAGGAAAACTTGTTCAGATGTCAGCTGATCTTGGCAGAAAAACAAGACCTGATATCAAACTCGGTATATGTGGAGAACATGGGGGAGATCCTTCATCTGTTGAATTCTGCCATAAGGTAGGATTAAACTATGTATCCTGTTCACCTTTCCGTGTGCCTATAGCAAGACTGGCTGCAGCGCAGGCTGCTGTGAGAAAAGAAGGGGATTTGGGACAGAAATAATTCTATAGCAAAAGAGCAGGGTGAAATTATCACCTTGCTTTTTTTTTGCTTTTCTTACTAATACTGCAAATATGTTAAGCTGACTGTATTTCAATTTACTCAGACTGGCTACCGTATGTATATACTATGTCTTACAGGAAATTTTCTATCGAAAAGAATCGGAACGCTTGTGCCATGTAACCAATCTTCTTTAGAGGCTTGTATATGCAGGTGTGGTGTACTGGAATGACCTGAATTGCCAACTTGTCCGATTAACTGCCCCTCCTTGACCTGTTCACCGACTTTGACAGTGATACTGTTTTGTTTTAAGTGCCACATCATAACATAGATATTATTATGCTTAATAACTATTCCATTGCCTGTATCACTATAATGTTTTTTTGTAGATGCAGGCATGTCCTTGTACCCGTCATCTACATGGTATACTTCTCCACTACATGGACTATAGACTTTTTCACCGAATATACTATACTCATCCAAGTTTTCTGGTATAAAATGTTTGTTTTTCAGACGTAATGAATTAATTGAAAACCCAAACTTATTTAGCTTTACAATATCATTAGCGTACCTCATGGAGCCGTTATATCTCCAGAAAATATTCGCCGCATCTAGGTAATGATAATTCATGATGGAACTTTTTTCTCCATCACCTCCTTGGTTTATAAGATATATACCATTTTTAAAAGGAAATACAAGTTTTATAGCTTCTCCTTGATAAAAACAAGCCCTATATGCATTTATGTTTAGATATAAACACACGAGAATTGAAACTGTTCCAAGAAAATACCCGATCCATCCGATTAGCTTCTTTTGGTTGAAGAAGGTAAGCTCTTTTGTTTTTATTAATGAGATAATCATTGAGATAAGAAAGAGAATAATCAGAAAGTAATTGGTATAATATCCAACAGAAATATCACTTGCTGCTGCATAATGAAGTACGAGAACATAACTGCCGGTTACTGATACTTTTATAAACCAATCGAGTTTGCACTTGTTTTTAGATATTAATATCCATAATATTAGTATGAAAGGAATAATTAAGTATTGTATAAAATAGGGTATTATACCGAAAATATCCAATAGATAACTGATTAGTTCTGTAAACATAGAAAATCCTCCTGTTTTATACTTTGGTTAATAGGAAAGCATTTAGAGATCCTTCAATCTTTCCGGGTTTATATGAACATTGTTAAGAGTTTCTTTCAGAAATAATTTTAACTCATTAATTCCTGCTTTTTCGGTTTCTCTAGCCTGCTTAAAATATTCAACTAATTGTGGAATATACTTTTTGTCTTTATCGAACATCATAGAAAGTGGAAGTTTCAAGATATTTTGATATATTTCCTTCAATTTCAGATATTTATTTGCTGCACCACTTATCTCGGGAAGTTCTTTTATGACTTCGGATAAATACTCATAGATTTCGCATTTGGACATACTATATAAAGGCAGTATATAATATGCACCTGCTTCGTTTAAATCCTGATTTTCTAAAGCACTTATCAGATACTCATATGCCATTCTACCCGAACCATATGAACTGTCAAGCTTATATTGGTTTTCCCATTCTTGTACTGCTATAAGCAAAGAGTCTCTGTATATATCTCGGATGTCCTTATCAATTTTTTTGCCAAAGATTTGATAATACCAGCTTCCCTCAGTAATAATTCCAAAATTCTTATATAGCATAATATTATCTTCTACATCCCCAGGATTCTTAAAGTAGAATACCTGATCTCTATCATCATAACCATATATAACTCCGAACTGGGAACTGGACATTCCCCATGCTATCACTCCGAACCCATTGTCAATTGATGTCCTTATTTTTTCTATAGCAGCGTCCTGATAAAGAACAAATGCCGGGTTATTAAGCTTTCCCTCGTAGTACTCTGAATATATGCCTAAAGTATTTACATGTTTCCAGTTCTCCCAACCCCAATTATATGCATCCACTGAACTTGGAAGTAAACGCTTGTGTATAACAAACCTAAATGCAAGCCCAGTCTTTCCGGAAAGCATATATTTAGGACCTTCAAATAGTTTGGAAGATGTAAGCACGGCATGAAGACAGTCAATGTAAGACTTAGAGTTTTTAGTAATATTGAACGATTTCAGTATTTTCAGAATGATACCTCCAATTCATTCAAACACCGATCAATGTCATTTTCCTTAATTGGCTGGGTAAATGCGCAAAGCATCTCTAAATGCTTGAATATTTTTTATTATAAAATAATTATAAAATCAGTGATATGACATAAAGTGTCATACCACTGATTTAGCAGGATATCAGCTAAAATTTATTAAAGCTTATCCAACACTCTGTTGCAATGATTTTTCAGCTTCTCGATCAACCAATTGGGAGAATGTATTTTTGTCCAATGACTATCCGACAATAACAGGAGAATAAACTCTTGGACATCAGAGAATTCTATATCATAAATATGATCTGTAATATGTTTAATATCTACATATTTACTAAGGAAACTTTCGGGATTATTGTCAAACTCAATCCGGGCAACATAGCACTCAAGGCAGTATTCTGAGGTGTATTTTCTTGTACTGAATTTAGGGTCTTTTTTATAGTGTTCACCGCATTTTGACTTAATAGATTTAATTCTATCCAATCTGTAAACAGCTTCATCCATATTTTCTTCACAAAACGCAGCCAGGTAATCCATGTTATACTTACGAAAAATTTTATATGGATGTACGGTTAGTTGTAGATTCCCTTTTAGTGGATCCGCATACAGAAATCCCAGTTTCATATTTTGTGCTATTGCAGTTAAGATGACATTAATAGTTTCAATCTTATGCTTATCAATATCGAATACCGGTGCATTAACCTCTGCTTTATGTTGTCCTGTGAGTTTACTAAACAATTTTGATATATGAAGTGTATTGGGAGTATCGTCATAGTTGCTGTATTTATAGGCTAAATAGTATAGGATGTTCTTCTCTTCTTCGGTAATATATATATTGGGTAAGACAAATGCTTCATCTTCATATTCAAAACCACGCATTTTGGCAACATATCTTAGAGGTGCATTTAGTGAATTTTTTAAATATTCAATGTCTCTCGCTGCTTGGCGGACAGAGATTTCAAATTTGTTTGAAATCTGAATGCTATTAGGATATTTTTTCCCTCTAACTTCCTGATCAAACCATATGATTCTGTGTATATTACTCATATTATCGTTCCTCTTGGTAAAAATCCGGGATGACATATATGTAATGAATGCCTTAACATAATAATATAAAATTTACCTGCGAACATCAATAAATTTTACTACTTTAAACTGAAGATGCAAAGATATATAAAGACTTCAAAGTGGTGGATTTTATTATTTCTATACCAGAAATAATTACACCTAAAAACCAAAAAAAATCTACTATAAAGATTAATTAACTTGTGATAGTATGTGTATGATATTATGCAAGAGAGGTGTGTTTTATATGAATAAAAAGCTATTTTTAATTCCTTTGATTATACTTATGTGTCTGCTAATAATAAGTGGATGCACGAATAACACTGAAACAAGCACTAATGGGGAAAAAACCGCGGCAGAAACGAGTACCGGAAAGTATATTGACGGAGTCTATGAGGGGAAGTCAGAACTTACAGCAGAGCTATACTACGGCAAAGCGAAGATAACAATTGAAAATGGTAGTATTAAAGATATAGATTTCAAAATTTATGACCAGGGAACATTCAAGAAATTTCTTACAGGCGATAAGATAAAAGGCGTGGAAGAGATGCTGCTGGATGAGACATACAGCAAAGAGGTTTATGCTAATATACAGGTATACCAGGAGCAGTGTACCAATGAATTTGCCGGTATAAAGAAATATAAGGAAAAACTGATAAGTGAACAGAATATTGATAAAGTAGACGTTATTTCGGGAGCTACATGGTCAAATCAGCTGTTCAAGGAAACAGTTGAGAATACTCTCCAAAAGGCTGTTAAGAAATAAAGCAACAGGTAATTTTAAACAAAAATATGTAGGTATAAGCCCCTTTAGAAAGAATTCCTTCTGAAGGGGCTGTTCTTATGCCGGTAAAATTGATAGGTTGTCTACTTACGGGCATTCTGTGCCTGGGTTTTTAGTGAAGCTTTTACCTTCCTTTATCCTGGAACTTATAGAACCTTTTTCGATAATCTGGTTTATAATAAAACTCCTTATTGCGGGAATTTCTTCATCCAGACTGAAGTACATCTTAATGTTTCCCAATTTGACGGTATTTTCTATATCTACAATATCAACACTTAGTGAACGTGTATCGTCAGAAAGGACAAAAGAGCCTCCAAAATTATATTCATCCTCTGTTATAGTCAGGTTTGAAACAAGTAATTTTGAGACTTGCATTGATATTCCCCCTTTACGTTGTATAAATAGTATATTTGTTATATTTTTGACTAGAACATTAAATTTAGCTAATACCAGAGATATATGCATATTGAGGATAAGACTGAAATCCTTTTCTGCTTATGTATATTAACGTAGAAATTTGAGCATTATAAAATACTAGATAAACAAAGCATAAAAGAAAAAATTTACTGAACAAAACTATTGCAATAAATATAAAAGGATGCTATAATAACTTTTGTCAAAAACGTTGTGGGATTGTGTAAGGGTAGCACAAATGACTCTGACTCATTTTGTCTGGGTTCGAATCCTAGTCCCACAGCCATCAATATCCAATACAAAATTGACCTTTGCCTTATCCGGGTAGAGGTCAATTTTTTTTATATACCTCTGCACTATGCGTTTCTGATTTTCTTCATCCTTTGCAGAAGGATACGTATCTTTTTCAATATATTTTTTAACCATAGCACGGTTAATGGAATTTTTTGATTTATTGAGCTCTGCATCAACAAGAGCAATTTTTATTTCTGATTTTCTTGCTTCCAGTATATCCAGTTTTTCCTTCATACTCTGATGGAACATTCCTTGAGCAATAGCATTTAGCATGTTGTCGATTTTAGCTTTGCACTTCCTTCATTTCCTTTGCTAGGGTTTCAACATGTAAAAAAACTTCCTTCAGGTTATTTTCTGCATACTCTAAAACCATTTCAGTCAACATGTCTATAGATTCATTAGATAGTATTTCCTTCTCAAGTTTCTCAAGCACCTGCGCTTCTATCTTTTCCTTAGTAATACTTTTCGCCTTGCAATCATGCTTTCTCTTCCGGCCGCCGCATTCATAGCTGGCATATACCTTATCAGCTCTTGTCCTACGATTTCCTACCATAGCAGAGCCGCATTCACCACAGAATAGGAGTCCGGTGAGAAGATAGTTGACTTTAGCTTTATTTTTAGCTTTTTGTGATGCTTGTACCTTCATACGCAGCTTCACCCTTTCAAAAGTTTTATTATCAATAATTGCCGGGATGCCACCAGGTATCCTGATGACTTCAGCCTCATCCTTTAGTTTCCTTTTTGACTTTTTGACTGCCTTGTTAAAAACGTATACACCAGTATACCTTTCATTTGTCAGAATATCATGTAGACAGTTTTTTGAAAATAATTTCCCGATGTGTGTACGGTACCCGTCTGAGTTAAGTCTATTGCACAGATCTTGATAACTATATCCATCTGCATACATATTAAATATCTTTTGAACGATTATTGCTTCTAAAGGATTAATTTCATACCTACCTTCATCAGTTATGCTATAGCCTAAAGGCCATCTGCCGCCGTTAAATTTACATTGATGAGCATTTTCCTTAAGCCCCTTCATCGTTTCTCTGGCAAGATTAGCACTATAATACTCAGCCATACCTTCAACTAATGATTCCAAAAGGATAGATTCAGGGCTGTCATCAAACCTCTCAAGGACTGATATAAACTTTATACCATTGTCCTTTAGCTTTTTCTTGTATATTGCACTGTCATACCTATTTCTAGCAAAGCGATCCTGCTTATGTACATTAACAACATTAAATGTCCTCTTGATGCTGTCCTCGATCATCCTTTGGAATTGTTCTCGATTATCACTGGTACCGGACCTGGTTTCATCAGAATGGAACCTTATACAAGAAGATTCAACTATTGAACATTAATGAGAATGGCCAGTACACAAAGGTTTCAATTGTTGATTACTTAGGTGACGGGATAACAGAAAAGTCGACTATTGTAACAGATATTCCTCTAGGCGAGAATCAGTAATAGATTTTTTTGTAGCGCTGCTATACAGGTAGTTCTTTTTGATTTTGCCCTTCTCTATAATGACTGAGTAGCAAGACTATCTGGTCTTATTGATTCCAGCATATATATTAGACTTATACTGGGGAATTTAAATTCTTCATTTGCTTTTATGGGTATAAATGGTAGAATATGCTTATAAGTACATACGTAGTATTGTATACTTAACTGGACTAATAAGGAGAAATGGGATGAAAAAAATTGTAAGTTTTGGAAACTTAAATCTAAATGAGTTGATTAGCAGGCTGTTTTGGTGTGGAAATATTCCTATAGCTATATGTTCATATATTTTTATGAAGCACTTTTTACCAATTAATACGGTTGATAAAACTATGATACAGTCAAATAATGAATATTCATATGCCTCACAATACCTTATATTAGAAGCTAACCCTAAAGCAGCTATGTTTTTACTAATAATTTGTTTTGTTTCATCTGTAGTCATTTGGAAAGTAATATGTGAGATTATATATATTATAGTAATGTATTACAAAAGCAACACAAAACATAGCATTAATGAATAGAATAATTTAGTTCTTAATATTAGTACATTTGATGATTAATCCTTTCAAATGTACTTTTTTTTGGTTGCACATTGGAATTATTGTGTGTAACATGGGCTTCCTTGAATGGTGGCTCTTTTTATATACCTATCTACTAAAGAGGGGGCAAATGAGATGGAAAACGTACTCGAAAAGGTGTGTGATGAAAAGCATAAGTCAATAAATGACCGGGATAAGGTAGTCGATACCAGGCTGAACAGTCACTCAGGCAGACTTGATTCTGTTGAGGATGCTGTGGTAAAACTTACTGCCATGGTTGAAGAAATCCGGAAGAAGTATTTTTTTGATAAAATCCTAATATTGTGCGTATTTATAATGGTTATTGTGGTTGCATCCATAGAATTAGGTCCTGAATTGACTGGAAAAATGATAGGGGGAATGAAGTAGTATGACAAGGGACTTAAACAAGCTGCATCCGTATGTAAAATACCTGTGCGAAAGGCTTATTACGGAGTGTAAGAAGCAAGGGATTTCTATAGTTGTTACCGGTACGCTAAGGACCAAAGAGGAGCAGGATGCACTATATGCCCAGGGAAGGACCAAGCCAGGGCCGAGAGTGACTAATGCAAAAGGAGGACAGTCTATACATAATTTTGGATTGGCGTTTGACATTGCTGTTCTGAACAAAGATGGAAAAACCATAAACTGGTCAAGTGCTGCCGACACCGACAAGGATGGTAAGAAGGATTATTATGAAGTTGGAGCGATAGGGAAGTCTATAGGTCTTACCTGGGGAGGAGATTTTAGGACAATTAAGGATTTACTACATTTTGAGTGGAATGGTGGACTAACACTTAAGGATCTTCAGGCTGGAAAGGTTCCTGCTAATCCATTACTAAATAAGAAAGGATCTGGTGAAAAATGATGGTGATAATATCAATATTGTGGGAATGGCGGTTTGTCATAACAGTGGCAGCCGCCTTTGTTTTGTTCTGCCTCTTGGAGTGGCAGAAGGCAAAAACAGTTTTGTATGCACTTATGCTGCAGGCAAAAAGGCTGGCCAAGGATGCGGTTTTGAATTCTGGTAAACAGCAGGAGGAATGGGTTATGGAGAAGGCTTGCCAGTTTATACCGGGTATAAAGTTTGTTCCTGAATCCTGGCTCCGACAGGGTATATATTTGCTATTCCACAAGGCAAAGGATTATTTGGATAACGGGAAAATAGATAATTCAATTTAGTTGGCTGTACGATCAAAAGTTTTCGTAGTTAGTTTTGTTGATAATTCACTGCTTATATTTTGTTATTAGGTTTCCTCTGTAATTATTGAGAATAAAGATTATGAGAATTTACTAAAAATTTATGACAAGCCAAAATCGATTTCTTTTCTTGATCCGCCCTACTATGGTACAGAAAAATATTATCAAGCACTTTTTACTAAAAATGATCATATTAATTTAAGAAATGTTTTAGGAAGAATTAGTGGCAAATTTATACTTACCTATAATGACTGTGAGTATATAAGAGAGCTATACTGGAATTTCAAGACGGAGGAGATACAGAGAAATCACAACCTCGTAAATAGGCATGAATACAAGAGAAAAATATAGGGAGCTAATTATAAGAATTTATTGAGGCTTCGCCCCTGGTTCCGGTCAGGGGTAAGTTTCTATAGTAAAACAAAAAGCCTCAATCTTGAGGCTTTTATCCATTTTATATTTATTTAGGATACTATTTTCAATTTGGGTAACTAAATAGAGACTGTAGGAAATTACGTGTAAAAACGTAAATTCCTACAGTCTCTTTGTTTGGGTAATGAAGAACCTGTAGGATTTATGGCAACTATTAATAATAGATCTTACAGGAGGAATAACAAGTATGAATGAACCGGCAATCA
>JAOAIJ010000034.1 GCA_026414765.1 Clostridia bacterium
ATGTTGCGCTTACTGCAAGGCTCACTGCACTCCTCAAACTTAAGTTCAGTTTCCTCTTTTCTTCCAGCATACGCTTTTCATCTTCTGTAAAAAGCTCTATGCTGCCTATTGCCTGTTCCGGTTTGTCCGAAACTTTTTCCAATAACGAAACAAAACGGTTTGCCATATCTTCCATAGTATCCTGGGTAAAGAGGCTTGTATTGTATTCAATAATACCCTTCAATTCATCTGTTTTGCTGAGGTATGCATCGATTTTAAAATCCAGTGTTGAACTGTTTTTATCCAGTTCATAACTCGAAAATGTCAAATCCCCGATATTAATATCATCTGTTGTATCAAACTGATTGTGCAGTATAAATACGGTATCAAAAAGTGAGTTTCTCCCAGAGTCAAGCTTCGGACCTATACCCTCTACAATCTTTTCAAAGGGATAATCCTGGTTTTCGTAAGCTTCCAAAATCAAGCTGCAGGCTGAATCCAGATAACCGCTAAATGCATCCTCATTTACAAAGTTAAATTTTATCGGGATATAGTTAACAAACATACCAATCAGATTTTCCAACTCCCCGTGATTTCTGCCAGCTACAAGCGAGCCAACTACTATCTCAGGCTGCCGGCAGTATTTGTTTAGCAGCAGGGCGTATATTGACAGTAGGACAGAATTTAAAGTTGCCCCTTGCTTCATAGCCAGTTCCCTTATTTTATAAACAGTTTCCCTATTTACCGAGAAGTTTATCTTATTTCCTGTAAATGTCTGTTTTACCGGGCGCTTAAAGTCCAAAGGCATATTCAGGACCTCTATTTTGCCTGAATATTTATCCATCCAGTATTTTTCCTGATTTTTTACATATTCTGTCTCCAGCAGATTATTATGCCAGACGGCATAATCCTTATATTGAATTCTTAATTCAGGGAGTTCCCTGGACTGGTATAAATCCATAAACTCCCTCATAATAAGGGCATAGGAGACCCCATCGGCAATGATATGATGTAAATCATAAAACAGAATATGCCTATCCTCAGCAACCTTGATCAGATATACCCTGAGTAGGGGCTGTTTAGCTAAATCGAACGGTTTTATAAGTCCATTTATAATATTTTTATATCCATTCTCATCTGACTCAATATAGTTCAAATCAAACTCAAATTCCTTATGTACTCTTTGAACAGCTTCACCCTCAGCAAAGCCAAAAGACGTCCTCAAAGCTTCATGCCTGCTTATGATTTTTCTGAATATTTCAGTAAAGCGTTCTTTGTTTACAGGCCCGCGAATCTCAATTGCAAATGGCATGTTGTAGCTTGTATCTCCACTATTCATCTGCTGAATGAAAAACACTCTCTTTTGTGATGAGGATAACGGATAGTAATTCCTCTCCTCAATTTTTTCTATCTGCTTGTAAACTCTTGAGGCTGATGAGGCAAGCTGCTTTGCCAGAGTACTGATTGTAGGTGCCCTGAACACGTCTGCAAGAGAAATGTCCGCATTCAACTCTCTGCTGATACGTGAAACCAGCGTTGCAGCCTTTAGAGAATGCCCTCCCAGTTCAAAGAAGTTATCGTTTATCCCTATTTTTTCTACCTTTAATATATCCTGCCATATTTCAACCAATTTTCCCTCTGCTTCATTTGTTGGCGCTTTATACTCAGTCCTGGATGTCTTTCTGTTATCTGCCTGGTAAACAGGAAGCTGCAACAGCAAGTGCGATGAATGGTTATCAAGGGCAAGCAGATAATTTCTGTGCAGAAGTCCTTCATTTTCGCCCATACCTGATTCCCACCGGTTATTTGTTGCCCCCCCGGTCTTCTCCTCATCCTCATTCACAGTATAAATTTTATAAGGATGGGCGCCATTCTTAAGGAAAAACACGTATTCTTCCTTAGATTCATCCGTAGGAACCAGCAGTTCTACCTTTCCTGCATAAGGCTTAAATACTGTAATTATCCTCATTTTTTTAGAAGTATCCATGATACTCTTTTCCTGAACATACCCCATATGCCTCAAAAAGCTTACAGCTTTTTCCGCGTCATTAACCACTACTTGAAGGATACTGCGTTTCGCCTGATGCAGTTCCATGGCCCCTGCCTCATTTTCTTTGCGCTCCAGCAGCTCAATAAGGCCAAAACCCTGAACCCTGATAAACATAACTTTGTCATAGTTGAAAAGAACGGCCTCTTTAGCACTGCTTATTACTTCAAATTCTATTCCTCCCGAGTTCAACACCGCCAGGAATTCTTCAAAGCTTTCAACGCAATAGCATAGGTGATACGGTACCTCTCCGTTGTACTCAAGAATTCTGGACACTGGAGATTCACTATTTACAGGAGCTACGAGTTCTACCGCATCATGATCCGCTTTCGTACACATAGAAAGGTATGCATTTTGTATGGGATCATGTACAGTAATTCCGCATTCAAAACCCTGTTTCAGATAATTGTCTTTTGCCTTCTCTATATCCTCTACAGCTAAAGCTATATGGTGAAGTTTATATGATACTGTTTTATTCTCGGTTACAGGCTTTTCCTTGCTGTATCCGGACAAATAATAGCACTCTATACTGCTGTGGCAGTCCGGTATTTTGTCTGAAGCCATACGGTAGAGTGTATGGCCGGAAGTCTCTTCAACTGCTTCCCAGCCGCTCCCTTTCAGGAATTCCAACGCAGGTGCATTCTTCGATGTAGGGCAGAATTTTGTCTCTACATATCCTGCACCGTGTTCCCTTGCGTACCTCCCTATACAGCTTACGATTGCATTCTCTACTCCCCTG
>JAOAIJ010000035.1 GCA_026414765.1 Clostridia bacterium
TAACTTTTTTATTTAAGCATTTTTTAGAAATAATATCTGAAAGCGAAATTTTACAACTTTTTAAATGCAATTTACTTAGAGTAGCATTATGAAATCAAGATTATACCGTTATAAATTCTACAACTTTTTTATCACTCATCATGTATAACGTTTGCATTTAAGGTGTGCAGTAATTGCAACATAAACGTGCAGTAAAAAAGATAAATATAAAAAGCCATGGAGAAGTACTAAAAATATTCATCTCCATGGCTTTTTTATTGCGAACAAAACTATATTACCTCAAAAAATTGTGCTGAGAGTGATCGGTTGAGAGGATAATTCTTATCTATGCAATGGCAGTAACAAGCTTTGGACTGGCTGAAACCTTTTGTAGGAGATTTGATTACTTTCCGTGGCGTATGATTCGTTCAGGAGATTTTGATAGGGTTTTGCTTAGACCTCGCTCCTTGTTTATTCAGATTGCCGGCTCTTATTTTCATATTCATAGGATGTCAAGAGTAATCAGCGGTTTAGGTGCAATTATATGGAGTATTTGGAAACTGGGAATACAAGCGACATTCATCAATCTGCTGACAATCTTACTTGCACTTTTAGGAGGATACTTTAAAGGTCTACTAGCTTTACCAGCATTTAATAGAAGAAGCTGCTGATAAAGTATACCAAAGAGTTGTTGAGAATAAGGACATTGCTGAAGATGAAGCAAATAATATTTCTAAAAAAGTAGGCTTGGCAGCTCTAAAGTATAGCGATTTATCTAATCAAATTTCAAAAGACTATATTTTCGATGTAGAGCGACTTACCTCTGTTGAGGGGAATACAGGGCCTTATATTATATATACGGTAGTCCGTATTAAATCCATACTTAATAAATTTTTCTCTATGAATCCTGAATATCAGCTAGACAGGGTATCTATACAAATACCGTATAGTGAAAGTGAACGTAATTTGATGCTTAAAATTGCTCAGTTTAGTGAAGTTGTTACAAAGAGTTTTATTGATTATTCTCCTCATAAGATATGTCAATTTATTTACGACTTATCAAATGAAGTTAATAGATTTTATCATGAAAATAAGATTATTTATGAGCAAGATTCTTTAAAACAATATTCTTGGATAAAGCTTATTACATTGACAAGAGATATTTTAATAAAATGTTTAGATCTATTAGCTATAGAAGCTCCTGACAGAATGTAATGTCCAGTTTTCCAAGCATTATATATCATTGATAGCACTCCTATTGTTTATGACATTAGTAGGGTACTGCGATATTGAAAAAAGAAACATAGGCATTCAAACATAGCAGCCAAAGCTTTTGGGTTAGCTACTATAAAATAACGATTCGTATACAACATCTAAACACATTATTAACTGTAGTATGCTTCATTAACAAAACAGTCGATTTACAATAAATTCATTAATAAAACTGTGTAGAGTAGTACATCAAGAAATAATTGAGACTGCAAAATGCTTATCAGATTCTGAACTAGTATGTAATATTTTGTAGAATATATTATGAAAATAATGTAAAATAATTATAAACATACAATAAATAATCGGTTACTAGTTTTTACCTGAGAAGCAAAACTTCATAAATCTTTCGGGTGTGGTGCAGGAGGTATTATGAATGCTATTTTTAGCCGTAGAAGTATAAGGAAATATACTAAACAGGATATTTCTGAAGAAATTATTGAGAAAATAATTAGAGCAGGGATGGCAGCACCATCTGCGGGTAATGAGCAACCCTGGCACTTTATTGTTATCAACGACAGGAGTGTTCTGAATGAGATTCCTAAGTTCCATCCATATGCCAAAATGCTGGCGGAGGTGGATAATGCAATCGTTATCTGCGGTGATCTGACCCTCGAAAAGTATGAAGGCTTCTGGGTACAGGATTGCTCGGCAGCAACGCAGAATATGCTGCTGATGGTACATGACCTTGGATTAGGTTCTGTGTGGTTAGGAGTATACCCTATAGAAGAGAGGGTAAAGGCTCTAAAAGAATTGTTGGGATTACCGGAGAACATCATTCCGTTTTCTGTCTTACCCATAGGTCATCCGGCAGAAAGTAAAGAACCCGCAAACCGGTTTAGTCCTTCAAAAGTCCATAGGAATAGGTGGTGAGGTATGGACATTATTGAACAACTGTCCTCAAAGACAGGTGATAAAACCTAAGTATCCAACATATATGTCGATGAAACTGGAATGGCTCATGCAAGGTTTTCGGCAAACAAACCTTGTAATCCAATACCATTATAGAAAAATACTTAAAGTACTTTTGAGGTGAAGAAAGTGAAGCGTGCAATAGCGTTAGTCATCATTTTTATCCTGCTTACATCAGCTAATTCCTTTGCTGAGGATAGGAGCAAAATTTCAAAGGATGATAGACCTCCCAAGACATCTGACAGCAGAAAAACGGGAGAAAAACAGGAAAAGGCCAAGGATAATACGCCAGGACCTGGTATTGATGAAAAGACCGGATATCCTGTTTCAAATCCATATTCAAGAAAAACAGTTTCATATAAGATACCTTACAAGGTAGAAGTGCCTTCCAAATATGACCAGGACCAGGATAGGAAATATCCATTGCTTGTATCATTGCATGGTGGAGGACAGAGGGGCAGCGATATTACTACGATTAAGGCTCCGAACTTTGCCAGATATGAAAAAAACGGGTATAATTTTGAGTTTATAACCATTTCACCTTTATGCCCTAATGGTTACCAGTGGATGGAATTCCTCCCAGAGTTGAATTCGATAATAAATGATACTGTTTCAAAATACAGGGTGGATATCAACCGCATCTATCTTACAGGAACCAGTATGGGCGGGGCCGGTACCTGGTACCTTGCAGCAGCTTATCCAAAGCAATTTGCTGCGATTATGCCGGTTATTGCTTGTTGTGATCCTGCACTTGCAGTTAACCTGAAGGATATACCGATATGGGCTATGAATGGGGCTAAAGACCCTGTAGTTCCACTGCAATATGCACAGAATACAATCAATGCGCTTAAAGCTGTCGGAGCAAAAGAGTTGAAATTCACAGTGGATCCAGAGGGCGGACATACGGCACCAAGCTTTATAAAGCCGGAAGATACTTATAATTGACTGCTTGAACACAGTTTGGCCGACAGGAGAATACAGGAGATCGATAGTATAAATTATGATATTTTTTATCCCAAAGGCTATAAGGACAGCGAAGATAAAAAATGGCCCATGATATTATATTTGCATGACAAGAATGAGAATACAAAATCATCATATATAAGCAAAGGTTTGGAGAAATACAACAATTCACCCTTCATTCTCGTTTCTCCCAGATGTCCTGAGGGCTTTGTATGGACCCAACTTCAAAGTGAATTGAATAATCTTTTGGATAACCTTTTAGACAGATATCCGGTTGATAAAGAACGCGTTTATATATCCGGTAAGGGAACAGGAGGAAGTGGTACTGTATTTTTGAGCTCCATTTATCCTGAACGTTTTGCCGGAGTAGTACCTGTAAACTGCGAACTTGATCCAATTATAGTTCAAAACCTTTATGATGTTCCCACCTGGGTATTCAACAGCAACAAGGCAATGGTACCACCTTCGGATGAAAAGCAAAAAGCTGAAGCCAAACTGGGAATTTTCAATCTTTATTCAAAATTCACGATTACTAATAGCACTGGTAAAAGAATTGATGAGAATGTTTATACCAAAGACCTTTTTGACTGGCTGCTGAGTTTTAATACCAAAGGCTTGATAGCAAAAGATAAGAGTCAGAAGGAAATTACACTAATGTTGGAAAATCCATATATGCTGGTTGGCGGGAAAGTATGCCAGGTAGAACCGGGTAATAAGGGGACATTAACACTGGATGTGAAGGGGAATCTGATAGTTCCTGCTGATACTTTGGTGAAAAATTTGGGCGGAAACATAGAATACATTGAAAAGGAAAAAAGGATGACCATAAAATTCAAATCCAAAAATATTGATATATGGATAGGAAATCCGAAAGCAAAGATAAACAACAAGGAAAAAGCTATGGAGACAGCAGCGCAGAGCATTAAAGGAGTTCGCTACATACCATTGAAATTCATTGTCGAAAATTCTGGGAATAAATTCCAGTATGATGATACAAAGAGGAAGGTATTAATATTTAAGGAAGTTAAGGGTAAGTAACTAAAAATTACGCACAGCCACAAGAACACGGAGTAACAGTGCTTTGCAGATTAAGGTCTTATGCCTCTGGAAGGCGACCCGGCAAAAGGTGCTGGAAATTTTTCAAAATAAAAGGGTAGAGGGGATTAAGTACACGGCCAATCCTACTCTGCCCTTTTTATACTAATAAATAAATGCATATCTTGTTTCAAAGAATATATGACTTATATAAATCAGCTTTTTAGTAAATCCAGGATTTGTTGCTTTAATTCTAAAATTAATTTTTGTTTTTCTATAATCTGCTTTTTATAACTTATTATATTGCTTAATGCGGTAGAAGCTTTTGATTCATCTTTAGCTTTAACTGCTCCTTTGAAATTTCCCCATTCGGCATTTTTCTGATCTCTTAAGATTTTTATGTCACTGTGAAGTGCTTCTATCTGAGTGTGTAGGGGACTTGTTTTTGATTTTAGATTAGATAAAACCTCTTTGGCTTCTTCAGAATTCTCTCCTTTTAGTGATTCCTTTAGGGTTTTCCATTGACTCTTGATATTTTGGTTGGAAGTTTTGATACTGGTCCATAAATTTTTGCATTCTTCTCTAAGTATGTCTAAATCAGTGAATAAACCTGAGAATTTGCCCTTGAAGCTTTTAACGTCGGATTTGATAATTATATCGTCAGTTGCTTCTGATTCGAAAGCGGATAAATCGGTATTTGTATTTGCTACAATACTGTTTTTAGCTGTTTGTTGTTTTTCGGCAGGAATATCAGCTGCAAACGCAGATACTGAGAGTATGGCTGTAATAAACAAACTTGTAAAAAGTGATAATACCTTTTTCATAAAATCATCTCCTATAGTTTTATTGGTGTACTTTGAATGAACGTTCATCAAGTATTAACCTTATATTTAAATCATAAAGGATAGATTTATAATAAGAATGTATAAAATGTGGAGAATTTGTGTAAATTTTCGTCCTATGTTATTGGGAGTTTAATCCTGAATTCAGCCCCGCCACACTTGCGGTTTGAGGCTTCTATAAAGCCGTTATGTTTTTCGATAATTACTTTGGTTATTGTAAGACCAAGACCGGAATTACCACTTTTACCCTTATAAAATCTTTCAAAAATTCTTTCGACATTTTGTTCTTGAAAACCTTCTCCATCGTCCTGTATAGTTATTTCAAAAAACTTAGCATTAACAGAAGTGAGTATATTGATTTCACTTTTTGCATATCTCAGACAGTTTCCCAGTACATTGATTAGAGCTTGAGTTATTTTGTCATGGTCAATGTTTATCATAACATCTTTACATAGTACAATGCCTATTCTTATGTTTTCTTTGTTTGAGAGACCACGCAGCTTTTCTACGCAGCTTTCGATTACCCCGTTCATACTTTCAATTGAAAACTTATAGAAATCTTCCTGAGATTCGACCTTAGAAAGAAAGAGTAATTCTTCGACTATGCCTTTTAGTCTTTTACTTTCTTCGACAATAATATCAAGTGCTTCATTGTTATCATCAAATACTCCATCCTTTACACCTTCAGCATAGCCCTGGATAGACATAAGAGGAGTTTTCAGTTCATGGGAGGCGTTTTGAAAAAATCTTTTTTGAGCGATATCGTGCTCTTTGAGCTCGGCAGCCATTCTGTTGATAGTTTCACCAAGATCCTCAAGTTCATCTCCTGTACGAATTTCCACTTTACCATCAAAGCTAAGCTTCGAAAGAGCAGCCGCCCTGTTTTTTAAAAGGATAATCGGTTTTGCTATGCTTCTCGCTATGAAAATACCTACAGCCACGGCTATTAGCGCTGTAATGGTTAATGAAATAAGCAGGACGGACAACAAACTTCTTAGCATCTTCTGTATTGGCCCAATCTGATTGTACATAACAATCCAGCCCTTAAGACTCTGAGAAACGTTATTCCTTGGAGGAAGGATAACCAGGAGATGTTCAATGTTATTAATACGCACTTTCATTGAAACAGTTTTTTTAGCACTAGAATTAAATTTATCCATAATCCTAGGCAATACTTGCTCTTTAAACTTTTGGGCATCTTCATTTTTGGGATACAGAATCTTTAAGTCCTTAGAAACAAGTGCAAAATTACTTTCCAGCATACCGGCTTCGCTAAACGCTTTTTTTCGTAACTCCTGCCTTGCATTAATACCAGGCTTATTCTTACCGGAAGCAATCTCATTCTTAAGGCTATCAAATATAGTATTGGCATCCTTGATCAACTGTTTTTTACTTTGGTTCTCTGTATAAAACTGTGCGAGAAAAGCAAATACAAGTCCAACAATAACCAAAGTCATAATTATCACAAAAAAATATGATACTACAATTTTAGAAGTGATTGATTTCTTAATTGTACTTTCCCCCTAACCACATATTTTATATCCATATCCCCAAACAGTAGTTATCTGTAAAGCTGAAGCTGCTTCCAACAGTTTCTTTCTGACCTTTTTAACAAGATCATCTATGGCTCTTGTATCTCCGATATAGTCATATCCCCAGATATTATTAATCAATTGCTCACGTGTGAAAACTTTGTTTTTATTCTTTATCAAGTAAAAAAGAAGATCATATTCTTTTGGAGTTAGTTCCAATTCATTTTTATCCTTTAATATCCTTCTTTCGTCAGGAAAGACAATGATATCTACGCAGCTTACCATGTTCACTGGCTGATCAATAAGCCTGTCTTCAATGTCTTTTATTCTGCGGAATATTGTTTTGACTCTGGCAATAAGCTCACGTGGACTGAAAGGTTTTGATATGTAATCATCACTTCCAAGCTCTAAACCCAGTATTCTGTCGATTTCTTCATCTTTTGCGGAAACAATGATTATAGGTACATTACTGATTTTTCTGAGTTCCCTGCATAAAGTATATCCATCCATACCGGGCATCATTATGTCTATAATAAGCATATCTGAAGGACTGCACTTGAATTGCCTTAATGCACTTTCGCCATCTTCAAACGATTGGACACCAAAGCCTTCTTTTTGAAGGTAGGTAGATACAAGATCCCTGATTTTTTTCTCGTCATCTACTACGTAAATGAGTTTGTTTTTCACTAGTCCGTCACCCCACTTACTGTTATGATATCACAAAGGATAAAAAGCTTCTACTGCTGATTCACCAATTAGCCTACATATAAATTATGCCCTGAAGAAGCAGTTGGTTGGAAATCCTAACTTATTTCAAGTAGTTATTTTATCAGAGCTTACTCATTAATTCTTAAAGATTTTATGTCTAATTTTTAGTAATCAGTCATGTACATAAATAAGCAAGATAAAAAGATTTAAAAGGGATATATCGGATGCAATATTATACAAAATATTATATTTTTTGTGCAAAAAAGGAAAATGACTTCTAGCATCTTTTAAAATTATGTGTTATTATGAAAACAATATATTAATAAAATGGAAAATAAAAGCATTATTTCGGGAAAATGTTTATTCACCAATACAAAAGTTGTAGCGCATTATATACTTACCAGGATTAACATAAAACATTGGAGTATTAATTGTAGTTTCAAAACTTATTAGTTTATGTCAAATAATAAATAAGTACGGGAGAGAAGCCTGGAAGAATAAATTTGTAATTGCAAATGTAGGTTTTCGGAAATAAAGAGTCCGTATATTAAATCATAACGATTTTATGCTATTTAGAGAGGATACAGATATGTTAAACATTGATCTCGGGGAATTGGCTAAAAGTTTGAATGGTTTGAATATAAGTGAAGTTGAAGAAACTGATACCGGAGACATAGGCATAATAGGGATTTCAGTAAAACTACCTCTGGCAGGAAATACAAATGAATTCTGGGAAGCCCTGAAAGCAGGAAGGGACTGCATATCAGACTATCCCCAGGGAAGATCCCAAGAATCGGACTTGTATTTCAGGTTTAAAGGAAAGGACACCAGGCAGGTAAAATATAAAAAAGGTGCATACCTTGAACGGATTGATGAATTTGACTGCCGTTTCTTTAATATATCCCCCCGGGAAGCAAGTCTGATGGATCCCAACCA
>JAOAIJ010000036.1 GCA_026414765.1 Clostridia bacterium
GGTACTAATAGGTCGAGGGCTTGACCAAAACAGGTTTTATATTAGAGTAGGTCTTTTAAAGTCTTTATGAATCCTCTTCCATCATATTACTTACATTATCTAGTTTTGAAGGTACAAAAAAGTACCTGAAAAAGTTAATAAAATCGTCAGAAGCGAGTAATGCAAGGAAGACGACTGCCGAGGAATGGAGTTTATGAAATATAAATGAGTACCGGAGGACAGGAAGTCTGACGCAGCAGTACGAAGCTTATTACGATTTGAACTTTCTGGTGGTTATTACGAGAAGGTCACACCCGTTCCCATACCGAACACGGCAGTTAAGCTTCTCAGTGCCAATGATACTTGGGTGGAAGCGCCCCGGGAAAGTAGGTCTCTGCCAGATTTATAACGCGGGATGGAGCAGTCCGGTAGCTCGTCGGGCTCATAACCCGAAGGTCGTCAGTTCAAATCTGGCTTCCGCAACCATGAAAGCAGCTTTCAGGAATTTACCTGAAAGCTGCTTTGTTTATTAAACGAAATTAATGATAAATAATCATCTGCGAAAAAAGCAGGCTTCAAGAGTCTTAAGACTTTTGAAACCTGCTTTTTCATTTATTTTCTGTATTTTGCTACTAAGACAAGGAGTTTAAAAGTTTCTATAATTACAAAGACTAAATATATAAGTCAAACCTGGATAATGAATTGAGATATCGGTTTGAGTAGGCGGAAAAAAAGAGTAACCAGTAAAAACGATTATGGAGGTAAGTATATGAGCCTGGTTTTAGGAAAGATTCATTACTGGCTATATAATAAAATTCAGTGGTTTGAAGCCATAGAGGAGGATATTATCCTATGGGCAGGAGAAAACGGACTGCCTGTAAGAGAATGGACTGAAGAAATAAATGACAGATTTGGGCATCCGACATACGGTAAACCCCTGGAGAATGAAATAGACACTTCCAATATTCATGGATGGCTCCAGCAAAAAATTCAGAGTGCCGAGCTTAGGCAGGCTGATCTGATTACCAGAATACTGAACCATGATAAAAGTCACATGGATGAGCTTATCAAAATCTACTCCGACCAGGGGGGGAAAGCAGCCAGTGAATATGGTGTATGTGTTGATTCTGCTGAAGATATATTCCAGGCGCTAAATAATTATCTTCTGGAAGGAATGCCCTGCGACAGGGTAATGGAGGTAGTAAGCAGCAATATAAACGAAGTAGTATGGCAAAGGTCCGCATGCTTGCATAAACCATACTGGGATAGGGTGAGGGGAGATGTAAAATACTTTTATTCTCTGAGAGAAGCATGGATAAGTTCTTTTGTTGAAATGTTGAACCATGATTTCAGGTATAAGAGAAATCAGGATGGGACTTGCAGCATATTTAAGATATGAGGGAGATTGAGTGATGAATTGTATAGAACTTATGGTTGAAGAACACAAGAGCATCAAGAGGATGTTGGCAGTAATCCGCAGATATTGCTACAAAATACTAAAAAATGAGGCTGTTCAATTTGAGGATTTTTACAGGATAATTGATTTTGTCAGGAATTATGCAGATAAACATCATCATGGAAAAGAAGAAAATATGCTGTTCAACAGGATGATGCATGAACTCGGTTCCCCTGCGGAAAAGCTTGTGAGGCATGGAATGCTGGTTGAACATGATCTTGGAAGGCTATATATCCAGGAGCTTGAGCTGGCTGTAAGGAAAGTTATTGATGGTGAAGATGAATCAAGGCTTGATGTGATATCGAACGCAATGTCATATACTTATTTACTGCACAGGCATATCGACAAGGAGGATAATGTGGTTTTTAAATATGCAAGCAACAACTTGTCTTCTGCCGTAATAGAGGAACTTAACCGTGAATGTGAAAAGTTTGAACAGGACAGAACTTCGACTGAAGTATGTCAGAAATACTCTGATATGGTACGTGAGCTGGAAGCTAAAGTTCTGACTAAATGAGCCATTTAGAGTATTTTTCACACATTATATGAAATATCACTGATACTGAGTGAAAGAGCTGTCAAGTAGGATAAAGATTAACTGGCAGCTTTTTTTATTTGCAAATTTGTGAGATTTGTATACATTTATCAAAAAAAAATAGTATACGACTATCTGAAAAAACATTTTACTTACGTATAGTAATATGTGATCATAAATGAAAATTATTTGAAAATAATGAAGGAGGTGTAAATGTTGAGAAAACGAGCGGATATTAGACTTTTATACTTTTAAAAACAAGTTTATGTCTAATTATGTCAATATCAAATCTCATGACCCTGACGCTAATAGTTATACTGTACGCTGATATATATCTTGTAATATAAACAAGCTGTAAGGAAAAGTATAGTTATCACTCAAGAATTAACTTGAAGCTTAGTTGAATAATTTGAATTTCAGTTGGAGTTGTCTCCAGAACTAAATTAATAAATACGTCAAAAATTAAAATGTATTAGTGGGGATATAAATTCGACTACTAATGTAAATATAATACAAAAATTAAAGAAAATGTAAGCTTGGGTTTATATTACTTGTCGTCCAATCAGGCCATATATATGACATAGGAGAGAAATAACAGTATTTACTATAACGTTATAAGCTCAATTAAAGTCTCAATTGGAAGGGTGAGTTGTTTGCTGGATAGTTTGTCACTTACTGTTGTCTTTGCTTCAATGGTTTTTTGTTGCACAACTCTGTATTTTCTAACAAGATTAGTAGTACAGATTTATAAAAAAGAAAGAAGATTCAAAGGGGGCGGATATAAAGGTTTTATAAAATTTTTATTTTCTCTTGTAGTGATCGGGGCTTTCTATTATTGCCTTTACCACATACCCGATATTTTACTATATAAGGAGTCATGGGCTGTCATAGAAAGAACAGGATCAAAAAGTATTATTATATCAACTTTATCTATATTTACAGATGTAACTGTGTTTTTTCTATATTACATACTAAATGAATTCTTCGTGAAAAATGATGAACGTCCATATTTTTTGGTAGTTGTATTAAGTGTAATGAGCGGTCTGGGAAATTCTCTGATAATATTTTTTATAAATGAATCCCTTAATAGGGAAAAAAGTTATGAAACGGGTATATACATGTTTTATATACTGGGCGTTTTGCTTTCTTCATTTGGGGCTCTTACAGTAAGGAAAAAGCTTATTAGCTTAACTACAGGCATTGTATATTCTATGAGGATAAAGCTTATTGACAGAATACTGAAAATGTCACTTGAAAAGATTGAGAAAGTTGGCAGTGAAAAGATATACACGGTGCTAAATACAGATACGGAAGCTGTGAGTTATTTAGCCAATGTTCTCATAGGTGTAGTTACGGCCAGTATTACACTAATATGCTATTGTATTTACCTGGGTTTTTTAAACTTATACGGTCTTATTGCCTCACTTGTTGTTTTCGCTTCTGCTTCAATCGTATTTTTAGCAGTTAGTCGATCTGCAAAAAAAATGTGGGAAAAGGCAAGGGATATACAAAATACTTTTTATAGATTTATAAATGACCTTCTAAACGGATTTAAGGAACTTTATATGCACAAGAACAGGCGAGAAGAGTTTTATATGGATATGATGAAATGTTGTGACAGTTACAGGAAAAATCGTGTTGAAGGAGAGAACAGGTTTACATCAGCTTTTGTTGTGGGAGAAACTGCTTTTCAAATAGCTACCGGTGCTGCACTTTTTATTTTTCCTATGATTTTTGCTGAGTTGAAAGGAAATGTATTAAGGAATTATGTCTTTGTTTTTATTAGTATGGCAGGAGCTGTAAATACGATAGTGCATGGAATTCCAGGCATTATCAATGTGCGTATAAGCTGGAAAAGGATTACTGATATTGTTGGAAGCATTTCTATGGTTGAAGTATTACCTGATGTTAACGCTAATGAAATAGATACAGATAATCTGTTTATCAAACTGGATAATGTAAAATACAGCTATAAAAATGAAAATGGTGAAAAGTTTAGTGTAGGGCCAATAAACATGGAAATAGGCTCCAGAGAGATTGTATTTATTACAGGAGGAAACGGGAGTGGAAAATCTACACTGGCAAAGCTTATTACGGGACTGTATCGTCCAGATGAAGGCAGCATTTTTTTAAACGGGAAAAATGTAGCATCCGGAGAGCTTAGTTCGCTTTTTTCTACAGTTTTCAGCGATTATTACCTTTTTAGTAAACTTTACGGGATTAATACTGACAAGCGGCTGCGGGAAATCAGTGAATACCTTAAGACACTACGTATCGACCAGAAAGTTGATGTTAAGGATGGAGCTTTTACCACCACAGAATTGTCTACCGGACAGAAAAAAAGGCTAGCTCTTCTTGTAAGCTACCTTGAGGACAGGCCATTCTACCTGTTTGACGAGTGGGCGGCGGATCAGGATCCCGAATTCCGGAGTTTTTTCTATAATGTTTTGATGCCTCAGCTGAAAGCTAAGGGTAAATGCGTAATAGCTATAACCCATGATGACCGCTATTTTGGCCTTGCGGACAAGCTTGTAAAAATGGAGACCGGAACTATCGTGGAAAGCTTATGCAGAATTTGAAAAGATGAAAAATTAAAATTGTATTTGGAGGTAGCAATGGAGATGAAGATAAATAATCTGCTTTTGTGTGAAATGATGCCTGAATACTGGAATAAAACAGGCAAGATGCTTCATGATATGTTTATTGAAGAAAACCCGGATGGATGGAATATAGAGAAAGCTGTTGACAAAGCCAATGACATCTATAAGGAATACCGGAAGAATAATTGTATAAAATCCATGCTTTATCTTGAAGCATTGGAATTGCCCCAAATAGTGTGGTTTATATTTTATAATTTCCTTGCAAAGGATTGTGTAATAAAGGATGGTCGCCCGATAAGCCCTGTAGCTGGTGAACAGGATGATAGCTGGATGAATTACTCAAGTTATTCATATATAAATATAAGAGGAACAGGAAAAAAAGTAGAATCCCTTGGAAGCTTCATTGATGCAACCCAGATACTACCTATTCTTCGTGTAGACGCACTGCATGTGGCTCCTTTTTTTGAAAGTATAATGGGAGTAATATATGCACAAAGCTCCTTTGCTATCATAGATGACAGAGTTACACACTTAGAGCTTGAAAAAAGAGGGGTAGGCCGCTATGAACAACTAAAATACTTTATAGATTGCTGTCATCTGCTAAATAAAGCTGCCGGAGTTGACCTGGTGACGCACAGCAGTGCTTTATCAAGGGTAGCGATTTCAAACCCTGAAACTGTAAGGTGGGTAAGGTTTTCTCCTGACTGTAAATCTTTTTATAACGGAGAAACCCTTGATGAACAGTATAGTAAAGAAAAACAGAAGCAAATGGCTGCTCATGTACGTGAACTATGCTCATTTGTGCTTGAAAAGGAAACGGGTAATAGATATGCGACTCTGGAAGACCCTGAAATGGACCTGGAACTCAACAGAGTATTATATTGGAAAGTTTTGTTTGTTTTAAGGTCTAACGGGTACTCTACAATACCGCCGCATACCTGGAATGGTATTGGAGCAGTGGGAATAAAAGGGTATGAATATGAGGGTAATTATCCTATATGGGATTGCCGTGATATAAATCTTGAAGACCAGCAAGAACATATGTATGGAATTCAATCCACATTTATGTTCCATTCTGACATGAAAGCCAACAGACTGCCTTATCAGGTTACCGGAGACGAAAACGACTGGAGGCCAAAACCGAATGATTGCGCAATTGATTACCTGTCGGAGTTTTTTCCCAGAATGCATAAGAACTATGGTTTCGACTTTCTTCGGGTAGATTATGTTGACCATGTATTTGATAATACCTGGACGGAAGATGGAGGGGAAACTCCTATATGTGATGGATTAACCCCATCACAGTTGTTTGAAATTGCCCGGAAGGCCAAAGAAAGTTTTCCGGCTGCCGGAATGCTGGCAGATCACTTTGAGAACGATATTGATTCTTATAGAAAAGCCGGGTTCACCCTTACCATAGGAAGAGAAGTAAAAGAGCTTATGACACCTGAAAATGTACATAAGATGTTCAAATTCAACCGTATGCTGGAAAAACAGAATAGCTATTGGGGGGAGGGTGGTACTGTAACTTACCCGATTGATACCCACGATATTGCAAACCCATTATTTCTAGGTAAGGAGCTTTGTGACAGGGAAGGTGCAGCAGGTATGCAATTGCGTCACTTTTTTTCAAGATTTGCTTCTGTCGGAGCTGCAAACAGGCCTAAATATGAGGTTGTAGGCAATCATGATATGTCATCAGGTATTTATAGAACCGTAAATAACCCGGAGGGTATGGAATGGGGAAATCATAGAGGGGTATTTGATAGCCATCATTTTGTTGAAGATGTTTACTATTCTCTTAAGCAGAGGCTTAGGACTGCCTTGGTAAATAAATTCGGTATTTCCACGGGATTTTGCTGGTGGAGAATAGACAACTCTGCTGAAGAAACTTGTTGGATAGCTATAACATGGATTGGTAAAGAGTACCGGGAAAATATAAATGCAGGGAAAATTCATATAAATATTCCTATGCCCGAATTTTGGATAAATAGTACTAAAACTTTGCTAATATCACCTCTTATAGGAATAAAGCCTCCTTTAAAAAACTGTACAAGTCAAGAATGGAAATTATCACCCGAGAATATAGCATATGAATACAATGACAATGCTTTTAAAATAAGCTGCAGTAGTGGGACTATATGGCTAGTTGAAGTATGTTCAAAAAAAGACTGATTATAGGGGGGAAGTAATGAAATTTAAAAAACTCTTAGAAAATCGGAAGATGCCCCATTATTGGAGCAAGCTGGGATATATTTCGCTGCAAGCTTTTCTGGATTCACCGACCTGCGGCTGGACGCTGGACAAAGCTGTAAGCAAAGCTAATGAGCTGTACGCTGAGTATAAATGCAAAGGCTGTATACAGTCGTTGATATACTTGGAAGCACTCGAGCTTCCCGAAATAGTTGGAATATTATTCTTTAATCTTCTATTTCAGGACGTAAAGTTGAAAGATGGACGTCCAGAAAGCCCTGTAGCTGACGAAGTGTCTGATAATTGGATGAATCACTCGGATTACAGCTTTTTGAATATAAGAGCAACGGGAAAAGAAATAGATACAACAGGGAATTTTATAGATGTGGTGCGTATTCTTCCTCTTTTAAGAGTCAGGGCATTACATGTAGCTCCATTTTTTGAAAGTATACTTGGCATAGTATATGCACAAAACAGCTTTAGTATAGTAAGCGATGAAGTAACGCATATGGAATTTGAAAAAAGAGGAATGAGCCGATATGACCAGGTTCGCTATTTCATTGATTGCTGCCACATTCTGGGAATTTCGGCAGGCGTGGATCTGGTAACACATACATCTGCGTTTTCCAGGGTAGCTATGGACAAGCCCTATTTATTCCGTTGGATAAGGTTTTCGCCTGATAATAATACACTTTATAATAACGAGACTATAGAGCAGCAATATACTAGAGAAAAGCAGGAAGAGATGTCCCGGCATATAAGTGAGCTATGTGGGAGAATTCTTAATGAAGAAGGTCTGGATTCATTTGAAGATACTAATGTACCCATTGAATTAAACAGAAAGGCTTATTTGAATGCATTAAAGCTGCTTAGGAAAAACGGATACTTTACCATGATACCTCAAACATGGAACGGAGCTGGGGCTGCGGCTTTTAAAGGATTTTACCATGAAGGTGGGTACCCGGTTTGGAATTGTTGTGACATAAATGGAAAAGATCAGACGGAGCACTCTTATGGAGCCCATGCAGCTTTTATGTTCCATTATAATATGATGCCGAATCAACTGTCCTTTCAAATAACAGGAAAATTAGGGGATTGTAAAACTGTGCCCAACGATGAAGCAGTAAGCTTTTTATCGGAATTTTTCCCAAGAATGCATCGCACCTATGGATTTGATTTCTTAAGAATAGATTATGTGGACCATATATATAGCAATCTATGGAACGAGAACGGTGAAGAAATACCAATATGTGACAGTTTGACTCCCGCACAGATTTCTGAGATATCCCAAAAAGCAAAAGAATGTTTTCCAGCGGCTGGAGTGCTTGCTGACCATGTCGGAAATGATATTTGGAGATATAGAAAAGCAGGCTTCACAATTATTCTGGGAAGTGAGGTCGGTTTACCTATATCAGCACAGAATCTACAGTGGTCTCTCAAATTTAATCCGACAATGGAGATGCAGAACGGACCATCTGGGGAAGGTGGAACAGTGCTTTACCCGATAGATACCCATGATATGGCAAACCCGTTTTTTAAAGGCAAAGAACTTCCCGAAAGAGAAGGATCGGAGGGAATTCAGCTCCGACATTTCTTTTCAAGGTTTTGCACGGCAGGAGTGGGGAACCGTCCTAAGTATGAAGTTATAGGAAATCACGATGCTTCCTGCGGCATATACCGTGCAAATATAAAGTCGGAGAGTCTCAAATGGGGCAATCAC
Source organism: Clostridia bacterium (assembly GCA_026414765.1). Taxonomy (NCBI): domain Bacteria; kingdom Bacillati; phylum Bacillota; class Clostridia; species Clostridia bacterium. Next base: position 8,484 of record JAOAIJ010000036.1, read on the forward strand.
TGGGGACTTTATAGGTCTTACCATTTCATAGAAGACGTATACGAAAGTTTGAAGGAAAGGCTGGAGAGTGCAAGAGTAGCAGTTTATGGGGTTTCAAGAGACTTTTGCTGGTGGAGGATAGACAGTACTAAGGAAAATGTCTGCTGGATAGCTGTAACGTGGATTGGGACAGAATACAAGGCTTCAGATGAGGAAGAGGAAATAACTTTAAGCATTCAGTTGCCTGAATGCTGGAAAAGTGATGCGGTCGTAATAGAACTTAATTCTGTTATGGAACTGCTACCGCCGTGGGAACAAGATAAATCCTATGGAACGGATTTCATATTAAGACACGGGAAACCTTCCTATAGTATAGTTAACAATTCTATAAATCTTGTCTGGACTAAAGGCACTATATGCTTATTGGAAGCATATAAAAAATAAAACATTTAAAAAAGGGGGAAAAAACATGTCAAACAATAGTTTGTATGTAGCAACTTTAAAAAGTACATTTGAACATCTTCCGGATTCATGGGGACTTTCCGGACTGGCGGATTTTCATTACAGTCCTACTATGAAAGATCTTTATATGGAAGATTTTCCGCAGCTGTGGGCAGATATACCTATGCGTGAAAGGTTGTGTACTATAGGGGCGAATGACTATGCAAATAAATGGAATGATGTGGAGTTTGTCAGCATAGAGGAAACAAACCTTGCGTACCTTCTTGAAAAAGTCGATCCCAAACTGGCTGCAGGTGCTGTACTTGACGGAAAAACTGTGGGTATACCCTTGGCCGGAGGAAATCACCAACTCCTTTTCTATAATAAGGACATGGTAGCCGAACAGCCGGGAAGCTTTGAAGTACTGCTTGATACAGCCAGAAAACTAAAAAAAGACTTTAATATGGAGTATCCTATTGTAATTCCTACGGCAGCCTGTTACTTTATACTTCCTATGCTGTACGGGTACGGATCTCCTTTGTGGTCGGAGAGCCTTGCTCCGGGAAGCGGGATAGAGAAGGAATCCCTATTTGAAACTCTGACACTTTTGAAGCAGCTTATATATGAAGAAAAAATCATGCCGGTGAAATGGGAGCAGGTGGAAAGCAGGCAAGCGTTTCAGGAAGGAAAGGCAGCATTCTGTATAGGCGGAGATTGGGATATATCTGAGCATCTAAGTGTGCTGGGCAATAAGCTTGGGATTTCAGAGATACCTAGGCTGAAAAGGGAGTGCCTGTCTACAGGGAACGGTAATTATCTATTTCTATCGAAGTATCTGACACCAGAGGTATATGAAAATGCCGCGAGAGCCTGTGAGATTATATTAGGAAATGAAGTACAGCAGGAGATTGTTACTAAACTCCACCGTTTCCCTGCTATTATTGATACTGAAATGAATAAATCGGACATGGGTGAGATAGACAGAATAAATGCTGCAGTTTTTTCTAAAGCAATAATATTGCCGCCTTTAAAGGAAGTATCACACATGTACCATGTCCTGGCCGATCTTCTTGAGCCTGAAGTACTTATTAAATCCTCTATCCAAGAGCTTACTGAGGATGCTATGAAAAAAATGAAGGATATTGACACTTTCATAGAAATAAAAAAATAAAGGGAGATGTAGAGGCATGACAACATTGAACATTATGGTGTTGGGCGGAACAGGACTGATTTCTACGGGAATTACAAAAGCCTGCATGGAGTTAGGGCATAATGTAATACACTTCAACCGTGGAAATAATGCCAACATATTTGAAGTTGAAACTATAAGAGGAGATAGGAATGACTGCGAAAGCCTGAAAAAAGCTGCTGAAAAAAAGCCGGATGTTGTTATAGATATGCTTTGTTTCAACGCAGCTCAGGCACAGACAGCAATAGACGCATTTGCTGCAAAGACCGGACAGTATATCTACTGTTCTACCTTCTGTGTATATAATCTTATAGAAGCATTAGAACCGATAAAAGAAACTTCGCCTGCCAGTTCACACACCGAATACGGTGCAAATAAATTTGCGGCTGAGATGGAATTTCTGAAGGCTGCACAAAAGGGGTTTTTTGAAACTACTATCTTTCGGCCTTCGCATATTTATGGGGAGGATTTCTTTGTAAACCAGCTTGATTTTGAAGGGGCACGTTTTCTGAAATGTTTGTATAATGGCGCGCCTGTACTGCTTGGTGACAGCGGAATTTCGACATGGCAGGCATGTCACAGGGATGATGCGGGGATAGCCTTTGCTAATGCTGCAGGAAGGGAAAAATGCTTTGGTAAGACATACAACCTCTCATATAGAGAGATAATGTCATGGAGAACTTTCTATGAGAGAGCCGCGAAGGTTCTTGGAAGGGAAGCGGTAATGGTTACACTGCCTGCAGCGGATTTGCTGGAGGATGACAATGGGAGATTTGAATTCTATAGGGATATTACGAGATTCCACTGCGCGCTGGATACAGAGAAGGTATACAATGATATACCTGAATTTCATCAGAGGATACAATTTGAGGATGGGGTAAAAATGGCATGGGAGAGGGTGGAGAAGAAATGTGGAACTGATTTATGCAGATACAATTCGATGAACAGCCTTATCAATAAAGCAACACCTTTGATTCCCAAGCCAAAACCTTACAATGTTTAAATGAAAGCAGGTAGAAATAATGAAAGAAGATTTTAATGAGGTAATAGATAGACTAAACACGAACAGTGTAAAATGGGATCTTGCAGAAAAGATATTTGGTTGTGCAGGAGTCCTTCCCATGTGGGTTGCGGACATGGATTTTTTATCTCCAAGGGAAGTAATAGACGCAATCACACAAAGAGCCAGGCATGGAATATACGGCTATACCGAAAGGCCGGATTCATATTACATGTCTGTGATTAACTGGATGCAGCGGCGGCATGGCTGTAGGCTCGAAAGGGAATGGCTGATTAACTGTCCGGGTGTGGTACCATCTTTGAACTCAGCAGTGAAGGCTTTTACAAAACCTGGTGATAAGGTGATAGTTCAGCCCCCTGTATATTATCCTTTTTTCTCTGCAGTGACTAATCAGGGGTGTGAGATTGTTTACAATAATCTTATTCTGGATAACGGAAGATACATGATGGACTTTGAAGACCTTGAAGAGAAGATGGATAAGAGTGTAAAAGCTTTAATCCTGTGCAGTCCCCACAATCCTGTAGGGCGGGTATGGACGAGGCAAGAGCTTGCCAGACTTGGTGAGATTTGTCTGAGGAACAATGTAGTGATTATATCAGACGAAATTCACTGTGATATATTACTGGACTCTTATAGGCACACGCACATATTTACCTTATCTCAAGAGCTGCAAGCAAATACTGTTACCTGTATCTCCCCAAGCAAGACTTTCAACCTGGCCGGACTATCTACATCTATGGCTATAATTCCTGATAAAAGACTGCGTGAAAAATACAGTGCAGCAATCGCTTCTACAGGCTTTTACCACAACAATATATTTGGGATAACAGCTCTGGAAACAGCTTATAATTACGGTGAAGAATGGCTGGACAAGCTTTTGACATATCTGGGGAAAAATCTAAACACTCTCGAAAAATTCTTTCAGAAAAGGATACCAGGCATAAAAGTAATAAGACCTGAGGGCACTTATCTTGTGTGGCTTGACTGCCGCAGTCTGGATATGGAACAGAAGGCTTTGGTGGACTTAATGGCAAAAAAGGCCGGTGTTGGACTTGAAGACGGCCAGGTATTCGGTCCGGGAGGTGAAGGATTTCTGAGAATAAATATCGCCTGCCCGCACTCCTTGCTTGAAGAAGGATTAACAAGAATTGAAAAAATATTTTATGAATAGAAAGGAAGATGTAAAAATGGTAAATGATAATTTTTTATTCCCTTCAACAGTACTTGTGGAGCCTACCAATATATGCAACATAAACTGTAAGATGTGTGAAGCGCGATGCTCAGTTACAAAAAATATCGAAAAGAAGTTTCTTACACCGGAGCAATTGAATACTATACTGCGTAAACTTGATAAGTACATAATAAATGTTGTGTTCCAAGGTGATTGTGAACCTACTATGAATCCGTATTTGCCTGATTTATGTGCAGTAGCATCAAAGTATACAAAACAGGTAGGTCTGGTTTCAAATGGGACTATGCTAAAAGACAGGTATATCAAAAATTTGGTTGACAGTGGACTTACATGGTTTGCACTATCCATAGACGACCACAGGCCGGAAAAGTATGAGGCTATACGCGTAGGTGCAAGCTTCAAAAGAGTGGTGGAAAACTTGCAAACACTTGTTAAAGTAAGAGAAAACGGAAATGGGAAGTTAAACATAGTAACCCATAAAATAGTATTCCCTGAAGATACCATAGAGGATCTGGAAGAATATATACATACTTTTTATGTTGAAAACAGGGTCAATAAGATCACATTTGCGCCATTAGTTGAAGAGGGCAGTACAATGGTGAAAAACTGGATTGAAATGAGAAACGAACTGGAAAACCGGCTTATAAGGCAAAATATAAATATCAATTTGCGGGACTTTGCAAATTATCCTTACAGAACAATGCATAAATATTGCGGAACAAATCTGTTTTTCATAAACCATGAAGGTAATTTCAACTGTTGTGGGCTTCATACCCGCCTAAATAGAAAATTCGGGAATCTAATAACAGAAGAACTTGAGGACATAGTACAAAGGGAAAATTTTCTGGAATATCATAAGTTCTGGCTGGAAAGGGATTATAATAACAAAATCCCCACAGTATGCAGAAACTGCTATCTTCTTAAAAGCTCATATTTTACATATTGTCTTGACGAAGGCTTGGATGCGGCAGACAGCTTTGAATCAAAGACGTCTGATGTTGCCAGTTGAATAGCTCTGAATCAGGAAGTATTCAGTTAATATTACGTTAGAAAAAGGAGATGATTCAGATGGGATTTCAAAGGTCAAGCGGTATTTTACTTCATCCTACTTCACTTCCAGGTAAATATGGTATAGGGGATTTGGGTAGGGAGGCGTATGAATTTATTGATTTCCTCACTCTCTCAGGGCAAAAACTGTGGCAGGTCCTTCCATTAGTCTCTCCGATCATTGAAGGCAGCCCATATCTTTCCATTTCTGCTTTTGCCATGAACCCGCTTTTGATAAACCCTGATAAACTTATTGAAATTGGATTGCTTTTACCTTCAGACATTAGCAGTATACCTGACTTTGATGAATGCAGGGTTGAGCATAATAAAGTTAGGGAGTATAAAGCACCACTTATATTCAAAGCAATTCAAAACTTAAGGAAAAGCTCTGATAAGTTGCTGGAAAAAAAGTTTGAATGTTTTTGTGAAAGACATGCTGCATGGCTTGATAATTATGCACTGTTTCTGGCGTTAAAGGAACATAATAATTACAAGGAATGGAATGAGTGGAAAGTGCCTGTCGATCCAAAGAATCCGTCTAGTATAGCAGAGTGGAATGAAAAGCTTAAAGAATCAGTATTTTGCCATAAGGCTGCTCAGTTTTTAGTTTATTCCCAGTGGCTTGAGCTCAAGTTTTATGCAAATTTGAATGGAATTAAAATAATTGGGGATTTGCCTATATTTATAGCTTACGGCAGTTCTGACGTATGGGCAAACCCGGAATATTTCAAACTTGACGAAAAGGGCTATCCGCTTGTTGTATCGGGAGCCCCCCCGGATATTTTCTGCTCCGACGGGCAGAAATGGGGAAGTCCGATATACAATTGGGAAGCAATAAAAGAGGACGGCTATAAGTGGTGGGTTGAGAGATCTAGAAACATTCTTGAAGTATCGGATATTTTCAGAATTGATCATTTCAGAGGTTTTGCCCAATACTGGGAAATCCCTGCGAGTGATTCAACTGCCAAAAACGGAAAGTGGGTGCCGGGACCTGGTGAAGAATTGTTTCATGCCATAGAAAAGGAACTTGGCAAACTTCCGATTATTGCAGAAGATCTCGGATACATTACCCGCGATGTCATGGAATTAAGGGAGAAACTTGGCTTTCCTGGCATGAATGTACTCCAGTTTGGTTTTAGTGAGATTACGGAAGATACGAAGCGATTCCTTCCGCATAACCATGAAAGGAATTCTGTGGTATATACAGGAACCCACGACAATGATACAACATGGGGGGCTTACTCCTCATTTCCTGAGAATATTAAAATCAAAGTCAGAAAATATCTTAATACATCAAACGATACCGCCGAGATATGCTGGGACTTCATACGTTCGGCTTTTTCATCAGTAGCGGATATGGCCATAATTCCAATGCAGGATATCTTATGCTTGGGCAATGAAGCAAAAATGAATTATCCGTGGAAAGCTGAGGGGAACTGGGCATGGAGATATAAAAAAGCAATGCTCAATGAGGAAATTGCAAAAAGATTATACGGATTAACCAGGGTATATCATAGATAAATATAAAATTAGATTGAGTTTCATTCAGTATAACGAGTAGAAAAGCTGTTATGTAAAAAACTTACTGACAGCTTTTGTTTTTTCTTCTTAAATAAGAAAAAACGACAAAAAAAACAGTAATTGACATAAAATTATTTTCTGCTTATAATATTTATAAGTAAACATTTATTCCACGTAGCAAAACGATACTATACTTTCCATTATGGGTTATTTTATCGAGGTTTGGTGATATATTCCATTCTATTCTAATCAATTGAAGGACCGGAATCCAAAGAAACCGGTAATCTAATTTACAAAAACTTATAATAATATTAAAACTATCAGGCTATTAAAGCCATATTCCGAGCATATGATTTACTATCGGGAGAACCAGCCATCTCAAGTAAAGATTTCGGATTTTCATCAGAGAAAAAGGCTTTAATAAATGTGAAGATCAATATAAAATTTATGTAAACATATTAAGTTGATGGTTTTCTTTTATGTACATAGATATTTTTGCCTTATCCAAAGTTCCGTTGATATGCTCCAAATCGTTACACAAGCAATTTCAACCAACCAGCATAATGAGTTGCTTTATTATTTTCCGAGTACAAAACATGAAAGGTATGTTCTGAATTATTAATTCTATGAGCTTTAAATACTGTCTCATAAGCTTCTTGACGGGAAGTCTGTCTTTTCTGCCGGAATAACAGTAACTATATAGTCTTTGCATTTTTATGAATTCAACTAAAAGTAGGTCATAAGGGCTCAATAACCCTGAGATAGATGAAAATACAGAAAGGAGAATGAAAAAATGACTGACGAAGTAACACAGGAGATTTTTGAACCGGAAGAGGACACGCAGAAGGGTAAATTTCTGACCTTCTCCCTCGGTAAAGAGTCCTATGGAATTGAAATAAAGTTTGTTACCGAAATTATCGGGATTCAGCCAATCACGGAGGTTCCTGAGCTCCCTGAATACATAAGGGGGATTATTAATCTCAGAGGAAAGATAATTCCTTTAATGGATATCAGACTCAGGTTTAAAAAACCTTTAAGGGAATATGACGATAGAACGTGTATCGTTGTAGTTGATATTAAGGGTGTCTATATAGGCCTGATAGTTGATACTGTGTCTGAAGTACTCTCTATTGCTGATGAAGAAATTGTTCCACCGCCGGACATCAACAAGGTAGTAAATAAATATATTAAGGGAATCGGCAAAGTGGGAAATGAAGTCAAACTTGTTTTGGATTGTGTAAGGCTTCTAAATGAAAACGAAATAGAAGGTCTGGAAAATATAGCATAATACGGGGGAGAGATGAATATGAAATGGTTCTATGATTTAAAAATAGCTGCAAAACTGGTAGCCGGTTTTGTTTTAGTAGCGTTGATAGCAGGCCTGGTAGGGGTAATAGGTGTACTAAATATTAATAAGACCGACAGCAATTATTCTGATTTATATACTAACTTCGGAATAGCCATCGGAGATATCGGAGAGGTGTCAACCTTATATCAGCGTACCCGGGTAAATCTTAGGGATATACTTCTGGAAAATGGCAGCAGTGACAGAAAGCAGTATGTCGACAAAATTAATGAATTTAGTAAAAGCATTGATGAAAGTTTGGCTAAATTTGAAAAAAGCTTGCAGACAGATGAGGCGAAAGAAGAGTTTGCAAGATTAAGAGCATCTTTTGAAAAGTTTAGACCGATTCAAGAGAGGATAATGGAGCATGCGCTTTCAAACCGTGAAGAGCAGGGCCTTGCATTAATGAGGGGAGAAGGTTATGAGATTGCAAATGCTATTAATGATTCTATTCAGAAGCTTTTCGATCTTAAGGTTAAAGGAGGTATTGAAAGATCAGATGAGTATAGTTCACAGACAAATACAACTGTATTTACAATGATTATAGTAATATTTGCAGCTATGATTGTTGCAATAATCCTTGGAATATTTATTTCCAGAATTATAAGCAATCCGGTGAAAAAGCTTGTAGGAGCTGCTGAGAATATCGCTGAGGGTAACTTGGACATAACTGTTAATATAGACTCGAAGGATGAAATAGGAGTATTAGGTGTGGCTTTCAGGAAAATGTCAGTCAATCTGAATGAAGTAATGACTAATATAAATTCTGCTTCAGAACAGGTAGCTTCCGGTTCAAGGCAGGTTTCGGAATCAAGCATAGCACTTTCGCAAGGTGCAACCGAGCAGGCCAGTTCGATAGAGGAACTTACTGCTTCCCTTGAAGAAATATCTTCACAGACCAGGCAGAATGCAGAAAATGCTAATCAAGCAAATTTTCTGGCAGAAAGTGCAAGAACAAATGCCATGCAGGGAAATGGACAGATGAAGGAAATGCTTAAAGCTATGGATGAGATTAATGATGCTTCGGGAAACATCTCCAAGATAATCAAGGTAATAGACGAAATTGCATTCCAAACCAACATTTTAGCCTTAAATGCTGCAGTAGAAGCTGCCAGGGCAGGCCAGCACGGTAAAGGTTTTGCTGTAGTTGCTGAAGAGGTAAGGAATCTTGCTGCCAGAAGCGCAAATGCTGCAAGGGAGACAACTGATATGATAGAGGGGTCTATTAAGAAGGTTGAGGGAGGAACGAAGATAGCCAACGAAACTGCAGCAGCATTAAACAGTATTGTCGAAGGCGTTACAAAGGTAGCAAACCTGGTGAGTGAAATTGCTCTTGCGTCAAATGAACAAGCAACCGGAATAGCCCAGATAAACCAAGGAATAATGCAGGTATCCCAAGTGGTACAGACCAATTCTGCAACCTCTGAAGAAAGCGCAGCAGCCAGTGAAGAGCTTTCAAGCCAGGCGGAGCTTTTGAGAGAACAGGTAAGCAGATTCAAGCTAAGGAAAAACTATTCAACCGCGTTTAAAAGTTTTGGGGATATAAACCCTGAAGTAATAAGGATGCTGGAGAAAATTAAGGATAAGAGCAGAGGCGGCTACAGCCTAAACGGTACGCAATCTGAAGCTGCATCTGCAAAAGCCGCAATAAAAATTGCAGATGATGAATTTGGGAAATACTAAAAAAGGAATATGTATTATCAAAAAGAGAACAGTATGTTCTCTTTTTTGTATCTTAAAATAATTTCTGACCACATATTTGTAATATTTTTATGATACCGTTAATATACATATTTATAGTAAATTATTCAAAAGAATAATTTGACAATATGTCCGAAAGATATTCTGCAAAATACCTTTTGAGGGGAATTATTATGCAGCATGATTTTGGTGGTGTATCCGGATATTACTGGCTCCTTTATGCACTAAGCGGATTGTTGCTGATATACTCGCTGACAATGTGCATCATAAAAAAGCCTGTTTCCCGAAAGCTTACTGTCGGCGTCAGGCGAATATACTATTCTGTATATTTTTTTGGTGTTGTAATCATGTTTGACTATTTAGGAGACGACAGCGTAAAGCTAATAGGGAAAAACAAGCTGGGAATATCTGAGGAACTTTGTTTTTTTCTTATTGCTTTATTTATAGGCTTTATCCTTGATATACTGGTTATTTCTGCAATGTCATTCAAGGAGATTGCGTTTGGGAGTACCAAAATCCAGATTGCGGAAGATGATCTGGTACAGCATGTAAAAAGTCAGGTTGATTTGACAAACGATCTTACTAAAAAGATTATTTCACATTATAATATGATTCAAAATCTGGGTAAATATGTAGATCCTTTGGTTAGCAGGATCAAAGAGGGTACAGTTGATATACTTAAGGAATACCAGGAGTTTTTGGGTGCTTATTTTTCATATCAGAAGGAACATGAGTCGGAATTGGAAGAAAGGCTATATATCGACATTATTGAACTAAATGAAACAGTAATGAAAAACGAGTATAAAACATCCAGTAAGGAGTACAAAAGGCTCAAAGAACAAATAGAGGCCAATCAAACCTACTTTTTACAGAAAGGTAAAACCCAGTATATGTTTATTCCTTACAGAAGCGTTTTACTTGAATATAATACAATTCTAATAGTAATGCATTCAAAAAAATCCATGGTTAAGGTGGAACAGTATATAATAATCAGTTTGCTTCAGCAGCTTGAGGAAAGATTGATTTATCAATTCCAGCAGCAAAACAGGCTGGTAAGGAAGAACAGCAGATACTATTATAAAAAAAAGAAGTAAAATAAGTAGGTGATTTAATGAAAATTATTACTGAAGAACAGATAAGAAGAGTAAAAACAAGATTTTTTAAAGAGGGCGGGATTCAGCCACAGTTTGTGAGTCTCCCTGAAGATTATGAGGATCGGGTTGAAACAACAAATGGTCAAAGTAAAAAAATTCTTGAAAAGATATCTGATGCCATCACCTTAAGGGTGTAAGGCCGGGAAGTATCAGTGCACTGTTATGAGCAGTCACTATGGAGATGATCTATACATAATAAAGATTTAGCGGCAAAAAGTTTTGTATCACCACTGTATAATTCGATACATATTTTATAGTAAGAGAAAAGCTATAGGGTGATTGATATCGGTGTTTGTATAACAAGAAAAGATATTGTCAAAGCAGGTAGGAGACTGGTGGAAGAGGGCGGGCTCAGACCTCAGTGGGTCAAACTTCCGGAAAATGCAGATTTGATAGATGAGACAAATAAAAAAAGCAGCGAAGTAATAAGAGTGCTAAAAGCCATTTAAATATAGCATCATTTTCTCAGGGCTATCAAAATATATATTGAAAATGCTTCCATAGATTTGTATAATGATAAAATATGTATTGGGATAATTACTTTTAGGAGGAAAGCTATGGAGCGTTTTGATAATGTAAGTGTTGTTAAAAAGGCAAATGTCTATTTTGGAGGCAAGGTTACAAGCCGTACCGTAATATTTGCCGATGGGGAAAAAAAGACTTTAGGTATAATGATGCCTGGAGAGTATGAATTTGGAACGGCAGAAAAAGAAATAATGGAAATACTGGCAGGAAAGCTTGAGGTTTTGCTTCCAGGAAGTGAAGCATGGGTTGCGATTGAAGGAGGACAAAGCTTTGAAGTTCCTGCAAACTCAAAATTCAAATTGGTTGTAAATGAACTCACAGATTACTGTTGTTCGTATCTTAAATAAACTTGTCCGGATAAGTGAGAGTTGGCTGAAAAGCCAGCTTTTTTTTGTTTGGGAAAGGTTATTTCTCCGGGGTATTTGTAGTTTATGAAGTGCTTGCTGAAACTTTAGTACGGTAATGCTATGCGTTCTGGTTCAAAATACCGGATTTGTGCTTTTTCAAGCTTTCCCGAAAAAAAAACACCTAAGACCCGAAGAATTTCTACTTACTAATTAATGATATAGGTGCTAAAATTTTAGCATAGAGTTTATCTGTGCTGAAAGGGATGAAAAGGAATGAAAGGTAATCCGGCTAAGAATTTAAGCAGAAGAGAACGCCAGATAATGGACATAGTTTTCAGAAAAAAACATGTAACGGCAGCAGAGGTTCAGGAAGAACTTCCTGATAATCCTAGCTACTCAACTGTTAGGGCATTTTTGAGGATATTGGAGGAAAAAGGGCAGGTAAAGCACAAAACAGATGGCCAAAAATATATTTATTTTGCTTCTACTCCAAGGAAGAAAGCAGTGAAAGACGCAATTGAAGATCTTATTAAGACATTTTTTGATAATTCTGTCGAACATACAGTGGCAGCATTGCTGGATTTAAAAAAATCAAAGCTGACCGGTGAGGAGCTTGACAGAATTTCTGTATTGATAGAGAAAGCCAGAAAGGAAGACGAGGAAAATGAGTGAGGGTAAAGTGCAGCTGTTAAACTGGCTTATCATTTTGGCAGACTCTTCCCTTAAGGGAACTATTATCATTACTGCAGCAATCTTATTAAGCAAGCTTAAAAGAGGTATTTCATCTCAGGCAAAATATCTGCTATCTGCTGTAGCTATAATTTCCTTGCTAATATTACCACTGTCGTACTATTTGAATAATCACTCAAATAGTGAATATGAATCTGTATTAAAGAATATGAAAAAAGTGCCATATACAATAAATATGGATATAGCATCGCCAAGTGAGGATAATGGGCAGACAGCTTCAGAAGCATCCTTGGGTTCCGGTAAAACAACAGAGAAGTATGATGCCGGGCTAAAAAACAAGATTTTTTTATCTGTCTTTTATCTGTGGTTTTGTGTATTGCTTGTCCTTTTATTCAGGATTGCAGTTGGAATGCTGGGGGCACATAAAATAATAAGAGAATCAGAAATGCTGGTTGATGAAAACTTGCTGGCAATTGTTAATGAAGTCAAACTTATATTAGGTGTGAAACAAAACATAAAGATTTACTTATCCGAAAATGACTATATGCCTATTACTTTTGGGATAATGAAACCGGTAATTCTTCTTCCGCGGAATGCACTTGATTGGGAATCAGGATTATGCAGGAGCGTTCTGATGCATGAGATAGTTCATATAAAACGCAGGGATAACTTATTAAAGCTTGCTGCAAGACTGGTAAGCACGCTGTATTGGTTTAATCCCATTATGTGGGTGGCGCTCAAACGTTTCTATATCGACATGGAAAAAGCCTGTGATGCCTGTGTAATGCAACTTGGAGTAAAATCTACGGATTATGCCGGACATTTACTGAGTATAGCAGGCGGATATTCAGTTCCAAAGTTTTTTCCAGAGCCTTCAAGTGCTATGGGGAGTATTTCCATAACGGAATCCAGGATATTGACCATTCTAAATAAAGGTGAAAGATATATTGGAAGCAGCAAAAAGAAATTTTTCCTGTTAGCCTCAGTATTCTTATGTCTTGCAATAGTATTGTCCAGTGTCCAGATTGTATCTGCGAAATTTTCCAGAGAATCTGAAACTCTGAACATAATAACGGACAAAAAAGGGTTTGTTTCAGTTCAGAGCTCTGACTTAAAAATCAACATAAAAAATTCATTGAAAGAACAAATACCTACACTGCTACCTGTAGGCGGTAAAAACGTAGAAATACAAAATACCTTTGGCGGGAGTATCGGGAATGATAAATATAAAAATACAGGCATTGATATCGAAAAGGGCAATGAATGCATGCCCATCATTGCTTCAGCAGATGGGTATGTAAAAGAGATCGGAATGGACGGTACGGATGGAAACTACATAAAGCTAGAGCATAGTAACGGATTGCATACGGTTTATGAGAATTTCATAGAAACACAGGTCAGAACAGGTGATTATGTGCAAAAAGGTGTAATCATCGCCTATACAGGAAATATAGAAAAGGTTCACTTTGAAGTATGGTATAGCGATATGCCTTTGGATCCATTGCCGTTTTTGAAGATGGGGTATTAAGAGTTGAAGTATCAAAATGTATAGCGTGAGGTGAAATATGCTGGGGCTTCTTTTAGACATTGGGAATGGTGTTTTGGTTAATATGCTGCAGGTGCTGGCAGGCTGTGTGTTGAGTGTATTAATCTACAAAATAATAACAAAAAAGAAAATAAAAGCAAAAAATCCGGTTGCTGTTGATTTTCTGATGATCACTCTGCTTTCGGCATGTGGAATGCTTTTCCCTTTGGGTATATACGGTATTGTTCCGGTTTTTGCTGTAATGGTTCTGTCAGGAATCAATACTTATTTTACTGTTCCGCTTGTTATATCAAATTTATTATTCAACATGCTTGATCCTGTTTTAGAAAAAACCTTTGTTTGGAGGGCCTCCGGAGGCAGGATACTTCTTGCATTTGTTGCCGGAGTTCTTGCAGGTATGATAATCAGGATGCTGGATTCAAGAAATGTGAATATCATCAACCACAGGATGATGAGCAGATTAATTCCCCGTGAACAGGGTCGGACTCTCAAGTTGGGGGCTATACCTGATGTTATAGGCATAATAGGACCATTTGTTATTATAGGTGCTGTTTTGAACGGTATTTTCCACAGGTATATGTATAACGACGTTATGAATGCTTTTTATGCCAGCAGTATAGGTACAGAAATTACAGAAGTTCTTTTGAAGAATAATGCAACTATAAGCTCTACCTTTAGCCTGTCCCTTGGGATAGCAAACGTATTCATGAACTTTGCAGAAATGTCAGCTTTGTTTATACTTTTTAAGCCGCGTGGCATTTTTATATTCATTGCATATTATTCGGTTATTGCGCTTATTTGTGCCGCATCAATTTTTGTTTTTTAGCTTAGATACAAAAATAAACTGGAGGGTCAAAATGAAAAACATTAAGAAAATTATTGTCTATGGTATTATTGCAGTTTTGTGTATTGCAGCCATTGCAGGATATGCAGGACAAAAGTGGCTGAAGGGTCTTGGAGGCGGCAGCGCGGTTGTTTCTGAGGCTGGGCCAGGTGGAGATAAGAAGAAAATGTCTGATATAAGAGATCTAAATAACAATATACTTCCACAAATAGTTTGGGACCGGATGCAGAAAAACAATGTTATATCCGATAAAAACCCTGTTATAGGAGCAGGAGTGGGCAAGGACTTTTCTGCGACTACCAGAGAAGCCGTCAAAAATGCGGATGCTCTGGAAAAGCTCATAAAGAAGGGTAGTACTGTTTTAATCAAACCCAATATGATAAAAAGTGCTGCACCGGAGCAAGGTGTAGAGACTGATTACCGCGTAGTACAGGAAATTGCAAATATAGCAAGGGAGTTAGGGGCATCCCGTGTAGTTGTTGCGGATGGTTCACCATGGGGCAGGAGCTTTGATGATACAAATATGTATACGAAATTAACAGGTGTAGAACTTATTGATTTCAATGACTGCAGAGAAGAGGACTGTTATAAGTTCACACCGGAAAAAAGCTTGACCGGCGGTGAATTCTATATGCCCAAAATATATATGGAGGCTGATGTGGTAATAAGTGCGGCAAAGCTGAAGACACATTTTGAGGCAGTTGTAACCCTTAGTCTGAAAAATATATTTGGTGTTCCTCCTGTTCAACTTACAGGAGCAGGTCAGGGAAGGGACTATCTGCATAATATGGGCATTTCCAACTCTATAGTAGATCTTAACAAAATCAGAAAGCCTGATTTTGTAATTATAGACGGCATAATAGGAGGTGAAGGGAACATGCCTTTCAGTGGCACACCGGTGGATTCCGGAGTTGTATTTGCCGGGACTGACCCTGTTGCTGCTGATACTGTAGCACTGAATTTCATGGGCTTTACATTGGATGAAATAGAGCATGTCAGATTGGCCGGACAGGAAGGCCTGGGTATAAATGATCTGAGTAAAATCAAGCTTGTAGGGCTGGACTTAAATAAATCACAGATGTTCTTCAGAAGGTCCGAATCATATTAATTATTCTGATAAGCGGTTTGGATCTATTGAGTGTATTTAGTATCATATAGTGTTTAATGAGTAATATTACAGGAAATACAAGGGTAGGTGGGTACATGTTGGAGCTGGTAGCAGAAATAGGGCAGGTGTTAATCTCAAATACGGTTCAATTGGTTATGGGCTGTATTTTATCGATAATTATTAGTTATTGTTTCAGGAGCAGGCAGAATAATGAAAATACTGGCTTGCTGAGAGTTTTTCTGTATATAGCAGCAAGCTCGACGGTAGGAATCGTATTACCTCTAAATATGTATGGACTGGTTATTCCTTGTATCACGCTGCTTGCTTTGGGACAAAGATCTTATTCCGTATTTCCCATGCTGGTATCGAATGCTTTGTTTAATATGCTTGTGCCATATTCAGATGTAAGTTTTGTATGGAGAAACGGAACAAAACGGGTTATTCTCGCTTTTGCTGCGGGAGTTTTGATAGGGTTGGCCCTAAAAACTCTGAGTGTAAAGGAAATGACGCTTTTCAGAAAGCTAAACGGTTTGGGTAGTGATAAGGAATACTCAGGGATATCTGGGATATCCGGTTTTATTGTTGACAGCATCAGTATGGTCGGGATATACCTTATCATAGGTGTCATCATAGATACCCTATTCCGTAAATATGCATTTTTCAGTATTCTGGGTTTTATCTTCAATAATCCTAAAACTGCCTTCATTCCACGCTTGCTTGCAGGTTATGATATTGTAAATCCGTATTTCCTGCTTGCGAAGAATATTGTTATTGTATTAATGGATTTTATCAAGATGTCAGCATTGCTGGTTATTCTAAAACCTAAGGGGTTACTGGCTTATTACGGTTATTATATTGCTATAGCCGGACTTTTGTCAGTATCTGCATTTATATAATAAGAGGAGGAACAAAATGGGGAAATTAAAGAATGTTATTATTTTTGGTGTTATTATTTTGTTAGGTATTGCTGCAGTTGCAGGGTATTTCATAAAGAATAGCACAGGTAAAAGCACAAACGCTGAGACTGCAAAGGAAGTAACAATCGATGCAACCAAAGCTGCAACTACAAGTACCGGTACAAAAGTAAGTGATGAACCAAAAGCGCCTGTAATGCTTAATGTCAGTGAAAGTATAGTCGCAAAAGGTGAATCGGAGAGAGAAAAACATGTCAAGGAACTGCTGAATAAAGCTATGGAGAATCCTGATCCCAACCCTGTAGTAGGAATAGGGAGAGGGGAAGATCATGCAAAGGTCACCGACATGGCAATAGAAAATGCCGGTGGACTGAAGGGAATTGTCAAAAAAGGCGATGTGGTATTGATAAAACCAAACATATGCTACAATTCAACGCCTGATTCATCAATAATAACCGACTACAGGGTAGTTCAGCAAATTGCAGATAAAGCAAAAGAGATGGGTGCATCAAGAGTTATAGTTGCTGAAGGGAGTTTTTCCGGAAATGCTTTTGACGTGCTGGAGAATAAATACAGCACTTTAAAGGGAGTAGAGTTTCTGAACTTCAATGATTTTGATACTAAGGACTGTTATGAGCTTCAACCGTTAAAGAGTCTGGTAGGAAAAGGACTGTTCATACCTAAGGCTTATATGGATGCTGATGTGGTTATTAATGTAGCTAAGATGAAAACCCACTTTTTACCTGAGGCGGTAGTGTCATTGAGTATTAAGAATTGTATAGGAATACCTCCTGAGAGAATTTATACCGGAGCAGGCTCAAAAGATGGGCTTCACATGCTGGGAATAATGGAAACAATAATCGATCTGAACAGAATAAGAAAGCCTGACTTATCTATAATCGAAGGTATTATCGGGGGCGAAGGCGAAGGTCCTATGTACAATACACCGGTTAACTCCAATATAATTTTGGCAGGAAAAGATCTGGCGGCTCTCGATACTGTAGGATTGACCTTTATGGGCTTCAAGCTTGATGAAGTACCTCATGTCAAGCGTGCAGGAGAAGAGAAGCTTGGTATTACCGATATAAAGAAAATAAAGGTTGTCGGAGCTGATTTGAATTCTATTAAAATGGACTTCCAGAGTTCCTTTAAGCTGCTTAGAGAATAAATTGGGAATTCTTAGGAATATTGTTTTGACAGGGGACTGAAATGAATTTACCGAACCAGTTTATAATACTGTTTAATATCATAGTGCAGCAATTTAAACTCATATTTCCATATTGGATTGCCGGTGTTTTTACTGGTTCGTTGCTTTCTGTATTTGCAGCAGCAAGAATTACCAGCCTGGCAGTGAAGATCAGCGGAAACAGGTTCAGACTGACAGGTTTGATATTTGCCGCCTGTTTGGGAGTTGCATCGCCTATTTGCATGTATGGGACTGTACCTATTATTGCTTCTCTCGGGAGGAAGAATGTACCTCAGTATTTCCTTGCTGCATTTATGGTCAGTTCCATACTTCTGAATCCCAACCTGCTTATACTGAGCTTTGCCCTGGGACCGGGAATTGCGGTGTTGAGATTGTCTGTGAGTATAGCAGCCGGGGTTCTGGCAGGAATACTCGTTTATGCTTTGTACAAAAACGATAGTTTATTTAGCTTTGAAGGTTTTGAAGATAGAAAAAAGTGCAGCAGTCAATCATCTATGACCAAGACATTTTTCAGTGACTTATATAGAGGGATAGATAAGACTGCTCCGTATTTTCTTGCAGGTATTATACTCACTGCATTGTTTGACAGGTATTTTCCAAAGGATATCATCATCAGGATGTTTGACAGCAATAAAGGGCTTGGAGTGCTTCTGGCAGCTTCACTCGGCGTTCCCATATATGTTTGCGGGGGTGGTACAATACCCCTCATAAGGGCTTGTTTGCAAGCAGGTATGAGCATTGGGTCCGCTGCGGCATTTATGATTACGGGGCCTGCTACAAAGTTGACCAACCTGGGTGCTGTAAAAATTATACTCGGAAAGAAGAATTTTGCCGTGTATATTTTATATAACATTATTTTTGCCATAATTGTTGGACTAGGTACCGATTTTATTTTAGGATTGATAAAAAAATGAGTAGTGTGGTGGTAAGTACCCATGTTTCAAATTATTACAGATGCAAGCTATCTGGTTATAGGAATACTGGCTCAGGTTTTGATAGGATGTATTCTCGGAATACTGCTGTATGCTCCTCTTAGGAGGCTCTTTGACAAGGGGCTTGAAAAAAGGAACAGAAGGGATAAAATACTACATGCTTTAATTGCTTCTATTTCAGGTGTTTTACTCCCTCTCGGATCCTACGGAATTATTCCAGTGGTTTTGTCTGCTTCAGCTGCCGGTGTTGGGGTAAGGTTAATTGTTTCGTTTTATATTTCAAATTCCTTGTTTAATACATTGGTGCCGTATTTTGAAAATACCTTTACATGGGGATTGGGAATAAAAAGGGCGATAATTGCTCTGTTGGCAGGTGTTTTATCTTCTTATGTCATAGGTGCTATAAAATTGACCGGCAGCAGGCTGCTTCGGCTTGAGATACCTGAGAATCTGCTTGGACAGGAGAATGGAATTAAGAGATTTGCATTTACTGGAAACAGGATTCTTTTAAGTATTGGTGCATATGTAATTATAGGCGCTGTTGCCGAAAGTTTTTTTTATGCGTATGCTTTGGGAGATATCAGGACATGGTTTTATTCAGCGTCTGCAGGACTTGAGTTTGCCAGGTTTCTGACTAAGTATGATGTAGGGAATCATATTTTTCTTATAGCAATATACGTTTTCAACAGTCTCATGAGTCCGCTGAAGTTATCTTCATTACTCGCTTTGTGGAATATACGCGGAGTTATTCTATACTATTTATTCAGTTTTTTTATTTGTGGAGCATTGACGATTTCACTGTTTCTGTAGGATGGAGGTTTAGTGATGAAGACTTTTAAAGCTTTTTTGATATATGGAATTTTACTGGTTTTGCTGGTGGTGGGGATATCAGCCGGATTTTTCTTAAAGAATAATGAGAAAAGTGTGGAAACTGTAAATGCATTGTCCAATACTGTTGCGGATGTGGTTCAGACAGCAGACACCAGTAGGATACAATCTGATAATCCGATGGTTGGTATAGCGCAAGGGACGGACTATGACAAAGTAACAAGGGAGGCTGTTAAGAACTCGGGCCGGCTGAAAGAGATTGTAAAGAAAGGCGATGTAGTTCTGATAAAGCCAAATCTTGGAGCAGCTGTACCAAGTGGTACAGGCAATATTACCGATTACAGGATAGTACAGGCTGTCGCAGATATTGTTAAAGAGTATGGTGCTTCCAGGGTAATAGTAGCGGAGACTTCTTACATGGGAAATGTATTCAATGTCACAGGATATGACCAATTGACAGGGGTAGAACTGGTCGATATGAATGAATTCGGTGAAAAGGATTGTTATAAGCTCAAAGCTGAGAATAGCCTTACAGGAAAAGAATTTTACATTCCAAAGATTTATATGGATGCTGATGTTGTGATCAGTGCAGCAGTTCTAAAGACTTATTCGCTTGTGGGAGGAACTCTTAGCCTTAAAAACTCAATAGGAGTACCCCCGAACAACCTTTATGGTACCATGGGAGGTAAGCTGGCTTTCCATGGAATGGGTATAGATAATGTGATTGTTGACCTGAACAAAATAAGAAAGCCTGACTTTGCAGTAATAGACGGTATTATCGGAGGAGAAGGCTCAGGACCTGTAAATAACGACCCTGTAAACTCTAATACCGTACTTGCAGGCTCAGATCTGGTGGCTGTAGATGCAGTAGCACTTGAATTTATGGGTTTGACTCTGGGTGAGGCAGATCATATAAGGCTTGCTGCAGAGAATGGCTTGGGTGAATGTGATCTGAAGAAGATCACTGTAAAGGGCGCTGTTTTGGACACTATAAAAATGAAATTCAAACACTGATTTAAAGAGAGGCCGTATGACTCTTCTTTATGAAATCTCCTATATTTTTTATCTTGTAGTATATCAGTTCAGGCTTATAGCTCCATATTGGTTTGCAGGAGTTATCGCAGGAGCGGTAATCTCTACCTATGCAGGTGACTTTATAGGTAAACTTGTTTTGAGTCTGAAGGGGAAAGAAAAATTCAGTCCTGTTGCTGCAGGAAGTGCTGCTTTCCTCGGAGTGGTATCGCCGCTGTGCATGTATGGTACCGTACCACTCATAGCATACTTAGGTAAAAACGGTGCTCCTCAATATTTACTTGCAACATTTATGGTGAGTTCTATTTTATTGAATCCAAATTTGTTGCTTTTGAGCTTTTCATTGGGAGTACCTATTGCTATATTGAGGCTGATATCTAGTATTATGGCAGGTATGCTGGCAGGGCTGCTGGTGAAAGTATTATTCGACCGAAAGCAGTTATTTAGTTTTGAATGCTTTGAAGAAAAAAAGAAATGCAGTAGTGAAGAGAAGTCCTACAAGAAGTTTATAAGCAAATTAAACAAAAGTATTTTAGTAACCGCTCCATATTTTCTTGTAGGAATCATACTAACAGCTCTATTCGACAAGTATTTTCCTAAAAGCATATTCGTCAGCCTGTTCAGCGGTAATAAAGGTCTGGGTGTATTATTGTCTGCATCTTTAGGGGTACCTATATACCTTTGCGGAGGAGGTACAGTACCTCTTGTCAAAGCTTGGATGAATGCCGGTATGAGTCCGGGTTCCGCTATAGCGTTTATGATATCGGGACCGGCAACCAAGCTGACTAATCTCGGTGCGGTAAAAATCATCCTGGGGGCGCGGAATTTTACATTTTATCTGGCATATTGCATTATTTTTGCGGTAGTTACAGGCATCATTATCGATGCTTTTTATGGAATAATCCAATAAGATTATATGGAGAGATAACTATGAAGAAGTTTTTTTCTTTGATTATTGTTCTCATTTTTACCCTTTCAGTATATAGCCAGTCTGACGCATGCACGATTTTTACCAAGCAGCAAAATGGAAGAGTCCTGGTGGGAAACAATGAGGACTGGATGTACTCTATACCTTCTACATTTTGGATAGCTGCACCTGAAAATGATACATACGGAAGGATATGCTTTGCGAATTCTACCTATGTTCAGGGTGGTATGAATGAAAAGGGCCTGTTTTATGATGGTGCTACATGCCCTGCTTCAGAGATACCTCATTTTAAAGGAAAGCCGGAATTGGGAATGGATCTTGGGGAAATAATCATTTCAAAATGTGCAAATGTCCGGGAAGCTGTAGAAATGATAAAAAAGTATAACATCACCAGAAGCTTCACCGATCATATTATGTTTACCGATCAATCAGGGGATTCTGTGGTGATAGAATGGATGAACAATGATCTGAAGATAATCCCCAAAAAAGGAACATATCAACTTATAACCAACTTCTGGCTTACCGACCCAGAGCTTGGAGGATATCCATGCACCAGGTATGATAAAGCCAAAACAATGCTCGAAGATAAAGATGAGATTAATGTCGATGTGTTTGCCGGAATTTTAAAAGCCGTATTAGCGGATTGGGGAGATATGGGTACGAAATATTCAAATGTATATGATCTGAAAAAAAGAGAGGTATTTATTTATAATAAGGGGGATTTCAGCAAATACGTCAGATATAATTTGCCGGATGAACTCAAAAAGCTTAAAAAAGGAAAAAAGGTAAATTACAAACTGGACAAAGTTTTCAGAGACAATACCGATGTACTGCTGTCGCCTGTTGAAAATGAAAGACAGAATATTCAGGTCGGACATACCGGGACACAGATTGTAAATGATGAGAAAGATTCAGTCTTAAAATCTAAGGGAGTGCCTGTAAAAAAGAATGGAGTGTTTATACTATACTTCTTAATAGCAATCATAGCAATATTGTTGCCAATAGTCGTTATTACCGTATTAAGAAAAATGAAAAATAAAGACTTAATATAAATGGGAGGTGTAATAAATGAGTACTGTGTCTATAGTGAGATGCGATGACTATGAAGTAGAAAAAGTAAAGTCTGCCATAAAGGAATCTATAGATAAAATAGGAGGAATGTCTGCTTTTGTCAAGCCTGGTGAAACAGTTCTCTTGAAGGTGAATCTGCTTATTAAAAGAAAACCGGAAAAGGTTACCACAACTCATCCTTCCTTTGCACAGGCTTTGGCAGAGCTTGTTATCGAAGCAGGCGGCAAGCCAGTAATCGGAGATAGCCCTGGTGGATATCACTTCTATAATAAAGGGTCTCTGGAATCGGTATATGAAACCTGCGGTATGAAAGATGCAGCTAAGAAAAGCGGTGCGGAGTTGAATTATAACACAGATGTGATAGATGTACCTTATCCTGATGGAGTGGTAATGAAGAGTATCAAAACTATAAAGCCTGTCATCGAGGTAGATAAGATAATAAATATACCCAAAATCAAGACTCATATGATGACAGTCTATAGCGGAGCTGTAAAAAATATGTTCGGAATAATTCCCGGGAGCTACAAAGCAGAGTATCACCTGAGATTTGATGATACAGGTGACTTTGCCAATCTGCTTATTGACATATGCAGTTTTTCCAAGCCTGTATTGACTGTAATGGATGCGGTGCTGGGTATGGAGGGATATGGTCCAACCAATGGACATCCAAAGAAAGTTGGTCTGGTACTAGCCAGTAGTGACCCTTTTGCACTTGATGTAACAGCTACTGACATAATCGGTATTGAACCGGGGCAGGTACCTACAATCAGAAAGTCTGTGGAACGGAATTTGTGTACCGGCAATATTGGAGATATTGAGGTAGTCGGAGAGGAAATGAATAAAATCAGGGTTTTGGATTTTAAGAAGCCTACGGTAAAGGTTGCATTTAACTTTTACAATATCCTGCTCCCTAAGTTTATAGTAAAGCGCCTGAATAGAATTATCAAACCCACACCGCGGTTTAATATGCAGAAATGCAAGGGTTGCGGGATGTGTGCAAAAAGCTGTCCTCCCAAGACTATAGAGATGGTTGGCGGAAAGCCGGTAGTAAAACTTGATAAATGCATAAGGTGTTTCTGTTGTCATGAGTTGTGCAATTATGATGCTGTAGATATCAAAAGGCCCTGGTTTATAAGGATGGTACTGAGGTAGTGTATAATTTGCCTTATGCTCTAAATTTTCCAATATAATCAACAGGAATACCTTGGGATATACCAGGAAAAATGCGCCGGATATAAAAGTTAACTTGCAAGATTGATTAAGTTATGTTAGGTATTCTGTGTTTATGTGATATAATCTTAAGAAGGTAAATAGTAAAAGCAAAGATGTGAAAAGGTGGATAAAATGGATATTAGAGAAAAACTGAACAACTTAAAAGCAGATATAGAAAAAATGGGAAGCCTTGCTGTGGCGTTTTCTGGAGGGGTAGACAGTACATTTCTCCTGAAGGTTGCCCATGATGTATTAGGGGATAAGGCAATAGCTGTAACAGCGCGGTCTTCTACATACCCTGAAAGAGAATACAGGGAAGCAGTTGATTTTGCCGGCAAAATAGGAGTAAAGCAAATAGTAATAGTTTCAGAAGAACTTGATATTGAAGGTTTTTCTTCAAACCCTGTAAACAGGTGCTATTTTTGCAAAAAAGAATTGTTTACAAAAGTTATTGATGTGGCAAAAGATAATGGGATCAGATATGTTGCAGACGGATCAAATATTGATGATCTCGGGGATTATAGGCCGGGAATGACTGCAACAAAGGAATTGAATGTAGTAAGCCCGCTAAAGCAGGCAGGAATGACTAAAGACGATATAAGAGCATTATCAAAAGAAATGGGATTACCTACCTGGGATAAGCAGGCTTTTGCATGTCTTTCATCAAGATTTCCGTATGGGCAGGAGATTACCCATGAGAAACTTGAAATGGTGGATAAGGCTGAGCAATTTCTGATGGATCTCGGTTTCAGGCAGCTGCGGGTCCGCCATCACGGCGATGTTGCGCGTATTGAAGTTTCTGCTGCCGAAAGGCCAAAATTCTTTGATGAAGAATTAATGGACAGGGTATATGAAAATTTAAAAAAAATCGGATTCAAATATGTTTCGTTGGATTTGAAAGGGTACCGTACAGGAAGTATGAATGAGGTACTAAACCTGAACAAGTGAATTTGAATTAATAAACTGTGTTAAAAGAAACAATTTCTTTCAGGCCTGCTCTCAATAGCATCTGAAAGAAATAATATTAAGTTGCTCCTTAAAAAGGGGCAGAGGCAGGTAAACATATATGAAGGTCGGAATAGTAGGCGCGGGCAGACTTGGCTTTGCCCTGGCAATAGCTTTAGACAAAAAGGGCTTTGATATAACCGGAGTATATAGTAAAAGTGATGAATCTGCGAAGCTCCTTTGCGATAAACTGAATACTTCGCTTCCTAATGATCTGGCATATACAGTCAGAAATTCTGATACAGTGTTTATTACGGTACCTGATGGACAGATTATCAGTGTTGCAGACGCAATATGTATGGAAAATGAAACAGGCGGTATTGCGGGAAAAACCTTTTTCCACTGCAGCGGCGCGTTGAGTTCCGATGAACTTACTGCAATAAGTAAACTTGGTGCTTATACGGCATCATTCCATCCCATACAGACCTTTGCCGACAGGGAAAACTCCTGGACCGGTCTGGACAGAATCTTTTTCGGATTTGAAGGCTGTAATGAGGCGAAGTTAATGGCAGAGACAATTGTCCTGGCGTTTAGTAGTGATATGCTGGTGATAAATAAGGAAAATAAACCTTTATACCATGCTGCTGCCTGCATAATGTCAAATTATATGGTTACTCTTTCATATATAGCAGGAAGGTTGTTTGAAAGCATTGGTATAAATGCTGAAGCAGGGGTCAGAGCATTTAGTCCCTTATTGAAGAAAACTGTTGACAACATTAGCCTGTTGGGCAGTTTTGATGCCTTGACCGGTCCAATATCCAGAGGGGATTATAATGTAGTGGATAAACACATTGCACAAATGGAAACCGAGAATCAAAAAATGATTCCGGTATATAAATTGCTTGGCAGAATAACTGTAGAGGCGGCACTACAAAAAGGAAGTATCGGTGAAGAGGCTTCTCAAAGGCTGCTTAAGCTATTGGAGTAAGGTTTGTAAATTAGTATAGTAAGGTGCTAAAACGTAGTCAGTAGGGAGAAAAGCTTGAAATAAAAAATGAGGTAAGATTTCCGGAGGTGTTGTTATGGATTCCGAAAGTTTAAAAAAATTGCTTGAAAATGTTAAAAATGGCAGCATAAATATAGATGATGCTTTAACAGAGCTAAAAAAGCTTCCTTTTGAAGACCTGGGGTTTGCTAAAGTTGATCATCACCGCAAGATCAGGAATGGTTTTCCCGAGGTTATTTACTGCCAGGGAAAGACAGTAGAGCAGATAAAGGGTATAGTCAGAAAGCTTATGGAAAAAAATAATAACATAATGGGCACAAGAGCCAGCAGAGAAGTATATGAGGGTATAAAAGAGGTTACGGATGATGCAGTATATTATGAAGCAGCAAGAATAGTTGTAGTTAAGAGAAGGGATTCTGAGTTGACTCAGAAAGTCATAGCTGTGGTATCAGCAGGAACGTCGGATATACCTGTTGCGGAAGAGGCAGCCATAACAGCAGAGGTTATGGGGAACAGAGTTGACAGAGTGTATGACGTAGGTGTAGCGGGTATACACAGGCTGTTTGCCAATGCTGATATACTTCTGAAAGCCAATGTATTAATAGTAGTGGCAGGAATGGAAGGGGCTCTTGCAAGTGTCGTAGGTGGAATGGTGGATAAACCTGTTATAGCGGTTCCCACAAGTATCGGTTACGGAGCAAACTTCGGCGGGCTTTCTGCGTTGTTGACGATGCTTAACAGTTGTGCAAGCGGGATAGGTGTTGTAAATATTGATAATGGATTTGGTGCAGGATACCTGGCCAGTATGATAAATAAATTATAGTGAGAGGTTTTTATGAAAGTTTTATACTTTGACTGTTTTTCTGGAATCAGCGGGGATATGACACTTGGTGCCTTAATTGACCTTGGAGTTGACAAGGAATTGTTTAAAAGTGAGCTGGACAAGCTAAATCTTAGCGGATATGATATCGTTATCGGTAATAAATCCAAGAATGGAATAATAGGTACAGATGTAGATGTAATAATAAATGAGGAATATGAGAAACTTCAAGAGAGACTGAAAAGACATGAGGAGCACCAGCATTTGCACAAACACGGGCATCCGCATGAGCATTCTCATGAACACGGACATCATCACAAGCACGGACATAGTGAAGATAGTCACCAACATTCACACTCTGCAAGAAATCTGAAAAGTATAGAAACCATGATAGACTGGAGCGATTTAAATCAAAATGTAAAAGATTTCAGTAAGAGGGTCTTCAGGGAAATTGCAAAAGCTGAAGCTAAAGTACATAACAAAGATATAAATGAGGTCCATTTTCATGAAGTGGGCGCTATAGATTCCATAGTAGATATAGTGGGAGCAGCAATCTGCCTGGATTTGCTTGGGATACAGAGAGTGCATTCTTCACCTCTCCATGACGGGCATGGCTTTATTGAATGCCAGCATGGAATCATTCCTGTGCCTGTTCCTGCCGTAATGGAAATGCTTAAAAACAGCGATATTCCGCTTGTTTCGGAAGATGTTAATACAGAATTGGTTACACCTACGGGAATGGGTATTATCAAATGTTTGTCATCCGGCTTTGGCAACATGCCTGCAATGACTGTTGAAAAAGTCGGTTACGGTATGGGAAAACGTGAAACAGGTAGATTTAATGCATTAAGAGTTGTAATGGGAACTCTGGTTGAGAATAAAGGTTCTTCTGATGAAATAACTCTTCTGGAAACAAACATAGATGATATGACTCCGGAAGCTTTGGGCTATACTGCCGAAGCACTTCTGGAAGCCGGTGCTCTGGATGTGTTTATTACTCCGGTTTATATGAAAAAGAGCAGACCGGCAAGCATACTGTCCGTACTCGTAAACGAAGAAAAAGAAGAGAAGTTTGTGGATATTATTTTAAGAGAGACCTCCACCCTAGGCATAAGAAAAAGCTCTGTCAAAAGGTACTGCATGGACAGAGAAATGATCGAGGTAGAAACCCAGTATGGAAAAGCCAGGGTCAAAATAGCTTCCGGATATGGAATCAGAAAAGCAGCACCTGAATATGAGGATTGTAAGGAAATTGCAAAACGTACGGGATTACCGTTAAGAGAAGTATATGAACTGGTGATGGAGAAGGCAGGAAAGCATGTTATATAACAAGTTTTCGGAATATTTAAGAAAAAGGTATGGCACAAAAGTTTACAAGCTGCCTGTCAATATCCCTGTTACTTGCCCCAACAGGGATGGCAGATTGAGCAGAAAAGGATGTGTTTTCTGCGGAGAAGAGGGGGCGGGTTTTGAAAACCTGCCAAATACATTGAGCGTAAAGGCACAATTGGAGCAGAATTCTCAATATATTGGCAAGAATTATAGTGCCGGAAAATTTATTGCATACTTTCAGAATTATTCAAATACTTACCTTCCACTGGGTTTGTTCCGGGAATATATTGAACAAGCCTGTATGGAAGGTATTGTTGCCATTTATATATCAACAAGACCTGACTGTGTAAATAACAGCTATCTGGAATTCTTAAAGGATATCAGGGAGAGAAAAAGCATAGACATAGTAATTGAACTGGGTCTGCAAACTGTAAACTATCACACTCTGAAGATGCTGAACAGGGGACATCTGCTGGCAGAATATATTGATGCTGCAATAAGAATAAACTCATATGGTATTGACTCTTGTGCGCACTATATACTGGACATACCGATGGATTCTGCGGATGATGTGATAGAGGGAGCCAGAATAATTTCTGCATTGGGAGTAAGGCAGGTAAAATGCCACTCTTTATACTACTTGAAAGGGACAGAACTGGGAGATATGTACTCCAGGGGTGAGATAACCCCTCTTTCTGCGGAGGATTTCATTGAAAGGGCAATATCGTTTCTGGAATATCTTAATCCTGATATAGTTATTCAAAGGCTTATCGGACGCGCCCCGGAAGAGAGAAGCCTGTTCTGCAACTGGGGAACAAGCTGGTGGAAACTGAGGGATATGATAGAGGAAAAAATGATAAACGAGGGACGCTATCAGGGGCGGAAATATAACTATCTAAACGGTAAACAGTGTATTTGTAATTAGCTTAGACTGATTCTACCTATACACCTTTGAGATTTCTTAGAAACCTGTCCTGTTCATCCTTAAGATTCTGAAGATGTCTTTTTACAACATTTTTTGCGTTTAAATTTGGATAAAGTGATCTTAGTCCGTACTCGATATTGTGCTTACCATTTATTTTCCATATGACCTGTGCTATCAGGAAAATCAAAGAGTTATCTATATACAAGTCAAGCTCAAGCTCATTTTCAAGCTCAAACTTTGCTTTGGTACAGATCATCATACCATCGGAACTCATATTTCTTATAGTAGCGGTTTCTTTTTTTGAATATCCTTTTAGCCTTACATCAGCGTATAGAGATACGGGATATCTTTCTGATTTTCTTTTTTCAGCCATTTGTTCGATATTATCTACCTTAAGCTTGATTGCTGCCTGTTTCGTATTTACTTCATGGAGAGTACAGCTGATATTGTATACTTCTCCTCCGGTTTCAAAGGTCAGGACAATTGGATCACCTTCAAACAGATTGAATATTACAAATTCTTTTGTCAGCTTGATTGTTATTATGTTTTCTTCAGCTTCAAATACTACACTTTTAAATGGTGATGAACCTGAGTAATGACGTATCGATACTATTTCTCCTGCCTTAATCTTCATAAGGGAGTCTCCTTGTATATGTTGTTATCCGCAGACTGACCAGCACAACAGATTAGTTTAATTATACACTTAATTGACCAGGATTTAAAACAGAATTATTATCAGGCTAGGTTATCCCTTCCGCTGTCATATCTTCAGAATGAAAAATTCGGGTAAAAACATTTTGCAATATGTAATAAATTCTTATATAATATATCATTATCAGCAAAAATCCGAACATTTTTTTAAAAATCCGGTTTTTTGTTAGGAAAAATACGTAGCAAGGAGTTGTTATTTTGAAACACGAACTAATACTTGTCATCGATTTTGGAGCTCAATACAATCAGTTGATTGCAAGGAGGGTAAGGGAAGCAAACGTTTATTGTGAAGTAATACCCTATACTACTTCTTTAGATAAAATCAAAGCAATGAATCCTAAGGGAATCATTTTCACAGGCGGACAGGCATCAGTCCTTGACCCTAATGCACCATTCTGTGATAAGGGCGTTTATGACCTTGGTGTACCCATTCTCGGCATATGCTACGGGATGCAGCTTATGAGCGTCATGCTCGGTGGAAATGTAGAGAGAGCAAATCAGAGAGAATATGGTAAAGTGGATATAAAACTGAGTACTGAAAGCAAACTGATGAATGGTGTTGAATGTGATACTACATGCTGGATGAGTCATACATATCATGTAAACAGGCTACCTGAAGGATTTAAGGCTGTTGCGAACTCAGGCAATTGTCCTATTGCTGCAATGGAAAATGAAAACAGGAAATTTTACGGAGTTCAGTTCCATCCTGAGGTTGAGCATACACCAAGGGGGAAGGATTTGCTCAGAAACTTCCTTTACAATATTTGTGAATGCTCTGGCGACTGGAAGATGTCTTCTTTCGCTGAGGAGTCAATAAAGGCAATAAAAGAAAAGGTTGGGGATAAAAAAGTGCTCTGTGCCCTTTCTGGTGGTGTGGATTCATCTGTAGCCGCGGTAATGATTCACAAGGCTATAGGAAAACAACTGACCTGTATTTTTGTCGATCACGGTTTGTTGAGAAAGTATGAAGGGGACCAGGTAGAACAGGTATTCAAGGAACAGTTTGACATAAATATGATTAGAGTAAATGCAGAAGACAGATTTCTTTCAAGGCTTGCCGGGGTAAGTGATCCTGAAACTAAAAGAAAGATAATCGGCGAAGAATTTATAAGAGTTTTTGAGGATGAAGCTAAAAAGATCGGAAAAGTTGACTTCCTGGTACAGGGAACGATATATCCGGATGTGATTGAAAGCGGCGCAGGAAATGCAGCGGTAATCAAGAGTCACCATAACGTAGGGGGATTGCCAGATCATGTGGATTTCAAAGAGATTATCGAACCGCTTCGCAATCTGTTTAAAGATGAAGTGAGAAAAGTAGGTGAAGAACTCGGCATACCTGAAGAGCTAGTATGGAGACAGCCGTTTCCCGGCCCTGGATTGGCAATAAGGATAATAGGAGAGATTACAAAAGACAAGCTGGAGATTTTGAGGGATTCGGATCATGTATTCAGAGAAGAGATTGCAAATGCAGGTCTTGCAAGAAAGATAAATCAATACTTTACTGTTCTGACCGGTATGAGAAGTGTAGGGGTAATGGGCGATGAACGTACTTATGATTATACTCTGGCTCTAAGGGCTGTTACTACTACAGACTTTATGACGGCAGACTGGGCAAGGATTCCTTATGATATCCTTGAAAAAATTTCCAACAGAATAGTTAATGAAGTAAAACATATAAATAGGATTGTGTATGACGTGACCAGCAAACCACCTGCAACGATAGAGTGGGAGTAAAACAGTTGACAGTTTCTTAGATGGAGTGACTTAGATGCAGCCGGCGGATATAGCAGTAATAAAACAAATAATAATACTGACACTACTGGGTTTGACAGGTTTTGCAGCAGGTAGGACAAAGTATCTGCCGGACAATTCCGGTGTTATCCTTTCAAGAGTTGTGATAAAACTTACAGCACCACTTTTGATAATAACAAAAATGTCCGAGTATTCTTTTGGAAGCGATACTCTGAAAAACGGATTCTGGATACTTGCTTCCGGGGTTTTCTTTATACTTATTGCCGGGCTGCTGGGGTGGGGAGCCAGTCATGTTCTGAATCTGCAAAGTACTTCTTCGAATGTATATAAGATGCTTTCCATGTTTGGAAATGTAATATTTATGGCTTATCCGCTTCTAAGCGCGATATATCCTGAAAAGGGCATAGTATATGCAATATTTTTTAATATTGCTAATGATCTTGTCTTGTGGACACTGGGGATATTTCTCGTAAACAGGCATGTTGCTAAAAGCTGGAAGGACAATATTAAACACCTGATAAACGGGAATACAATAGCGTTCGGTATTGGCGTGCTTTTTATAGTCATCAATTTGCAGGATCTGATTCAGAAACACAGTATGGCAAAGCGCGTATATTCAATACTTTTTGATACATTCAGCCCCCTCGGGCATACTACTATTTACCTTTCAATGCTGTTTATAGGATTGATACTTTCGGAAATAAAAATAGGTAATATATCGGATATAGTAAAAAGGTACCCTTTGTTCGTATTAGCGGCACTGAAGCTTCTGGTCGTTCCTTTTATAGCTATGGCTGTGCTTTATGCGGCAGGGGATATTCTAAGTCCCATGGTAAAGTCAATTATTGTCCTGCAGCTGGCAATGCCATGTGGTACGATTGTATCCGCTCTTGCTTCACAGTATAATTCTGATTACAGATTTGCAACAGAGGGTGTGTTTGTTACAACAATTCTGTCTATAGTCACTCTTCCATTAGTGGCACATCTGACTCAAATATTCGGCTAAATGCCGGATAATTTTATTATTAATAGTCATAAATTCATAAAAAGTAGCAATAAAATATAAAAAACACGAATATTAATATTGTATAAATAAATAATGTTCGTGTTTTTTGCTATCTTTCATTGACAAACCATGATAGAATTTGATACTATATTTTATGTAAAAAGGCAGGATGGAATTAAAGAAAAAATGTATCCCAATAATCGAAAAGTCACAGAATAATTACAGCAATGTATGAAGTAAGGTAGCGTTTACTTTTATGGCTTGACCGGGAAGGGAAACCTGACCGTTTATAGAAAAAACTGAGTCGTTATGCTAAGAATAAAGGCAAAGTTTTTTGTACATAACAAGCAAAACCAAATAATTTTCAGGAGGGGTAAGTTTTTTATGGACAAATTTTTCAAGCTCAAAGAACACGGCACCAATGTCAAAACAGAAGTTGTTGCAGGTTTGACCACATTTGTCACCATGGCGTACATAATTTTTGTTAACCCATCTATACTTTCAGCTACCGGTATGAATGCGGGAGCCGTAACAGTAGCAACAATTCTCGCAGCTGCACTGGCAACCTTTATTATGGGATTCATTGCAAATGTTCCTTATGCCTTGGCTCCAGGTATGGGTCTTAATGCATTTTTTGCATTTGCAGTATGTCTCGGGCCACTGAAGATGCCATGGCAGCAGGCTTTGGCAATAGTATTTATTTGTGGTATCATCAATATAATAATAACTGTAACGAGAATAAGGAAATCAATAATACTGGCAATACCTGAGTCACTCCAATATGCCATAAGCGGCGGCATAGGTCTTTTTATCGCATATATTGGTTTTATGGACGGCTTTTTGCTTCAGTTTACACCGCAAGGTAAGGCTGATGCTATAGGGAATTTCGAAAAGGTAGTTCCTGCGCTTGTTAACTTTTCAAGGCCGGAATCTGTATTAACACTTATAGGTCTTGGTATTATAGTTGTATTAATGCTTCTTAAAGTAAAAGGATCAATTCTGATAGGAGTTGTAGCAACAACATTGATAGGAATCCCTATGGGTGTTACAGATGTTTCTGTTTTTGAATCCTTTAAATTTGCAGTGCCTGATTTGTCGCCTACACTGTTAAAGCTTGATTTTGCCGGATTATTTGGTGATGCATCGCGCCTTCCTACCATATTGACTCTCATACTTGCATTCAGTCTTGCCGATACATTCGATACTATAGGAACATTCCTTGGAACAGGTAGAAAAACCGGAATATTCGACAATAAGGATGAAGAGTCTCTCAATAAGGGAAAAGGCTTCTCCTCAAAACTTGATAAAGCTTTATTTGCAGATGCAACAGCAACTTCAGTAGGTGCTCTTCTAGGAACAAGTAATACTACAACCTATATCGAAAGTGCTTCAGGTATATCTGCAGGAGGTAGGACAGGTTTGACTTCCGTCGTTACAGGTATTGCGTTCCTGTTAATGCTGTTTATATCGCCTTTCGCTGTTATAGTTCCATGGTCTGCAACTGCTCCGGCATTAATTGTTGTGGGTATATTAATGATGGAATCCATAGCAAAGGTAAAATGGGATGACTTTGAAGATGCTGCTTCAGCTTTCTTCACAGCTGTAATTATGCCGTTTACATATAGTATTGCAAACGGTGTTGCTGCCGGATTCTTATTCTATGTAATAGTTAAGATTGTTAAAGGAAAAGCAAAAGAAGTTCATCCGATAATGTATATAGTAACTGCATTGTTTATCCTAAATTTTGTGATAAATGCACTGTAGTCTGAAAACGATTAATACTGAAGTCCGACTGAAAAGCCGGGCTTCAGATTTTTAAGCCCTAATTTCATATTTCTTAAGGATTATCGGCGATGTCAGGGTTTAAAAATCTGAAGCCATTTGCCAAGCACTAAATTTATAAATTCGAGTTTCACAATATATTTAAAAATTCAGGAGGAGTTGGAGTTATGGATAAAAAAACTAAAAGCCCACAAAAAGCAAAGGAAAATCCTAAAATGCAAAATAACACAAAGACAATACAGGGGGCAGCAGAAAAAGAATCTGCTCTGAAAGTTGCGATAATTATGGGAAGCGATTCCGATTTCCCAACGCTGAAGAGCGGTATAAAATTACTAAAGGAATTTGGTGTCGAAGTTGAGGTCATGGTTTGTTCTGCTCACAGAACGCCCGAAAAGGCTGCTGAATTTGCTAAAAATGCGGAAAAGAACGGAATAGGAGTTATAATAGCTGCAGCTGGAAAAGCAGCACACCTTCCGGGAGTTCTTGCTGCATTTACTCCACTGCCTGTTATAGGAATTCCGGTCAAATCTTCTACAATGGATGGACTTGACTCACTGCTATCTATAGTGCAGATGCCAAGTGGTATTCCGGTAGCTACTGTTGCGATTGACGGCGCAGACAATGCTGCACTGTTGGCAGTTCAGATATTGTCAACTGCAAACGCCGGTTTAAGAACTAAAATGAAAGAGTATAAGAATAAACTGGCTAAAAAAGTTGAGGAAAAAAATAAAGACCTGCAGGAAAAATTGAAGGAAATCTAGTTTGTGACAACCAAGCGGAGGATGATATGAGATTAGATAAATTAAGGGAAGAGTGTGGAGTATTCGGTATTTATAACAGTGATCACCATGATGTTGCAAGGCTTACTTATTACGGGCTATACGCCTTACAGCACAGGGGTCAGGAAAGTACTGGTATTGCTGTAAGTGATAAGGGTACTATATTATACCATAAGGATATGGGTCTTGTTCCTGAGGTGTTTAACGATGTAGTCATTAATCACCTGAAGGGACAGGTATCCATAGGTCATGTCCGGTATTCAACTACAGGGGCAAGTCACAGGGAAAATGCCCAACCGATAGTAATTAATTATAGAAACGGACAAATGGCTCTTGCTCACAACGGGAATCTGGTAAATGCCGCAGAACTGAGGGAAAAACTCGAGGAAAACGGTGCTATATTTCAAACAACAAATGATTCTGAAGTAATACTTAATCTTATTTCAAGATATAGAATTGCCAGTCAGAATATAGAAGAGGCTTTGCAGAAGGTAATGAAGGAATTGAGAGGTTCATACTCACTTCTCCTCTTAACTCCGAAAAGATTAATAGGAATTAGGGATCCATTGGGGATAAGACCTCTTTGCATAGGCTTGCTGGATAATTCTTATATTTTAGCTTCCGAAACATGTGCTTTGGATGCCATAGGCGCGGAATACGTAAGAGACGTAAACCCCGGTGAAATCGTGCTTATCGGAGAAAACGGGCTGGAATCAATTCAAACAGA
The DNA here is from genome assembly GCA_026414765.1 of Clostridia bacterium. Classification (NCBI taxonomy): domain Bacteria; kingdom Bacillati; phylum Bacillota; class Clostridia; species Clostridia bacterium. Next base: position 44,043 of record JAOAIJ010000036.1, read on the forward strand.
AGTTGCTGATAAGAGCAGTCTTTGTATTTTCGAATTTATTTATTTTGCAAGGCCGGACAGCTATCTGGATGGAATAAGTGTTCACCAGGCAAGAGTAGAAGCCGGTAAGAGACTGGCTAAGGAACATCCTGTAGAAGCTGATCTTGTTATAGGAGCACCTGATTCAGGGTTGACGGCGGCTATGGGATTTTCTGAGGAATCAGGCATACCCTATGGGCAGGGACTTCTAAAAAACAGGTATGTTGGAAGGACATTTATCCAACCTGACCAGAATCAAAGAGAAATGGGTGTAAGAATTAAGTTCAATGCTATGAGAAATGCTATTGAAGGAAAAAGAGTAGTAATGATAGACGATTCTATAGTAAGAGGTACTACTACAAAGCGCATAGTACAGATGTTGAAGAACGCAGGAGCAAAAGAGGTTCACATGAGAGTAAGTTCACCCCCGATGAAATTCCCGTGTTATTTTGGTGTGGATATTCCGTCTAAAAAGCAACTGGTAGCATCTACACACTCAATTGAAGAGATCAGGGAAATGGTTGGTGCAGACAGTCTTGGATATTTGAGTCTGGAGGGACTGCTAAAAACTCCGGTAGATGCGAAATGCGGATTCTGTAGTGCATGCTTTAACGGGGAATATCCTATGGAAGTACCGATGGAAGGTGACAAGTTTTCCTGTAGCGGGAAAAAGATAATCGAAGGCTAAAAAATACTTAAGTAAATTTAAACATTATTTATAAATAACGACTCGGATACTCGGGAAGGGTTAATGCCATTTCCCGATTATCTGTTGTCAATTTGTTTGGAGGTATTTATGACTACATATAAAGATGCAGGTGTTGATGTAGAGGCGGGGTATGAAGCTGTCAAGCTGATGGGTAATCATGTGAGGAAAACATTCAGACCTGAAGTAGTTACTGATATAGGCGGTTTCGGAGGATTGTTTGCACTCAATAAGGATAAGTATGAAGAGCCTATACTGGTTTCAGGTACGGATGGTGTGGGGACAAAACTTAAAATAGCGTTTCTGAGAGATAAGCATGATACGGTAGGAATAGATTGTGTAGCAATGTGTGTGAATGACATAGTCTGTTCGGGTGCTGAACCGCTTTTCTTCCTGGATTATATTGCCTGCGGAAAGAATAAGCCGGAAAAAATTGCGGATATAGTAAAAGGAATTGCCGACGGATGCGTTATGTCGGGCTGCTCGCTCATAGGCGGCGAGACTGCTGAAATGCCCGGTTTTTACCCTGAAGATGAATATGATGTTGCGGGATTTGCAGTAGGTATTGTAGACAAAAAAAAGGTTATAAACGGAAAGCGTATAGTTGAAGGAGATAAGCTCATAGGGCTCGCATCATCCGGGTTACACAGCAATGGCTATTCACTGGTAAGAAAACTCCTGAATCCCAATAAAGAAAAGATGAATGAGTATGTAGAATCACTTGGAACTACACTGGGAGAGGAACTGCTCAGACCAACGAAGCTATATGTGAAAACTATCCTTGATTTGAAGGATAAATATGAGATTAAAGGTATTTCAAATATTACAGGCGGTGGATTTATTGAAAATATTCCAAGGATGATACCCGAGGGTTTGAGAATAAAGATAAATAAAGGAACCTGGCCTGTACTTCCGATATTCGAGTTGCTTCAGAGACTTGGTGAAATAAAGGAAAGAGATATATATAACACCTTTAACATGGGAATTGGTATGGTGCTTGCTGTTAACAGCAGTATTGCCGATGATGTGGTGAAGTATCTGAACAAGGAAACAGAACAGGCTTACCTTATAGGTGAAGTGACCAAAGGTGAAGCAGGGGTGGATATATGCTGAAAATCGGGGTCCTTGTATCAGGAGGCGGAACTAATCTACAGGCAATAATAGATAAGATGAAAAGCGGGTATCTCACTGGATGTTCCATTGTTACTGTGGTAGCCAGCAAGCCTGGTGCTTTTGCATTAGAGAGAGCTGCCAGATATGATATTCCCGGTATATGCATTGCCAGGAAAAGCTTTGCTTCCATAGATGAGTATGATGCAGCTCTGGTACAGCACTTTAAGGATTGCAATGTAGATTTGGTTGTTATGGCAGGTTTTTTGTCCATACTGGGTGAGAAATTCATAAAGTCTTATGAAAACAGGATAATAAATGTACATCCGGCTCTTATACCGTCATTTTGCGGTAAGGGCTACTATGGACTTGTCCCTCATCAGAAAGCCATTGAATATGGTGTGAAAGTTACAGGTGCAACGGTACATTTTGTTGAACTGGAAGCAGATGCAGGACCGATTATACTTCAAAAAGCTGTGGCAATAAACGGGGACGATACACCTGAAACATTGCAGAAAAGGGTAATGGAAGAAGCGGAGTGGGAAATCCTTCCTCAAGCAATTAAATTATTTGTTGAGAACAAGCTGGTTATTGAAGGTCGTAAAGTAAGAATTTTATCTTAATTTTTATATCAGGTAGAATGGGAGGTTGTATTATGATAAAAAGAGCATTGATAAGTGTATCAGACAAAACCGGAATAATTGAAATGGCGACAGAATTGTCAAAATACGGTGTAGAGATAATTTCTACAGGAGGTACTGCAAAAGCATTATCTGAGGCAGGAATTAAAGTTGTAAACATATCCGATGTCACAGGATTTCCGGAATGCCTGGACGGTAGGGTGAAAACACTGCATCCGAATGTGCACGGTGGCCTTCTGGCTATCAGAGACAATGAAGAGCATATGAAACAAATTAAAGAATTAGGTATTGAACCAATAGATATTGTTATAATAAATTTGTATCCTTTCAAACAAACTATACTTAAAGGACATGTTGAGCTTGAAGAGGCAATTGAAAATATTGATATAGGCGGTCCGACAATGCTGCGTGCTGCGGCAAAGAACTATCAGGATGTAGTTGTTATTGTTGATCCTGCAGATTATGAGATGGTTCTGGATGAACTGAAGGCAGATAAGGATATATCCGTTAAAACCAAATTCAAGCTTGCTTATAAGGTGTTTGAGCACACAAGCCATTATGACACATTAATAGCAAAATACTTAAGAGACAAACTGGGTGAGGAATTCTTCCCCGAAACCTTATCGCTCACTTTTGAAAAGGTGCAGGAAATGAGATATGGCGAAAATCCGCACCAAAAGGCTGTATTCTATAAGGAAGTGGGAGCAAATATAGGATGTATAACTTCTGCAAAACAGCTTCATGGTAAGGAATTGTCTTATAACAATATAAACGATACAAATGGTGCGCTTGAACTTTTAAAAGAGTTTGACGAACCTACAGTTATAGCAGTAAAGCATGCAAACCCTTGTGGCTTGGCCAGTGCGGCAGACATTTACCAGGCATACCTGAAAACATATGAGGCTGATCCCGTATCAATATTTGGAGGAATAATCGCTGCAAACAGGGAAATAGATGCAAAAACTGCTGAAGAAATCAATAAAATATTTATAGAAATAGTGATAGCTCCATCCTTCTCCGAGGAAGCAACAAGGATTTTGACACAGAAAAAGAATATCAGGCTTCTTCAGTTGGATAATATATCGGCAAAGCTCCCGGCGGGAACATATGATATGAAAAAGGTAGCAGGCGGACTTTTAGTTCAAAACTATAATAATGAGCTTGTAAATACTGATGATATAAAATGTGTGACTGATGTAAAGCCTACTGCAGAGGAAATGGAAGATCTTATTTTTGCAATGAAGGTAGTAAAACACACTAAATCTAACGGTATAGCAATAGCTAAAAATAAGCAGTCTTTGGGTGTTGGTCCCGGGCAGACAAACAGGATAATGGCAACAAAGATAGCTATAGAATATGGTGGAGAAAGGACAAAAGGAGCGGTACTGGCCTCTGATGCATATTTCCCATTCGAAGATTGTGTAGAAGCGGCGTCAGCAGCAGGTATAAAGGCTATTATTCAACCCGGTGGTTCCATGAACGATCAGAAATCGATAGATGCGTGCAATAAATATGGAATATCCATGGTACTCACTGGAATGAGACACTTCAAACACTAAGAAGAAAATCTGGCCCTGATTCCGAATTCATATTCCTGTTTTGGACAAAGGAATAGAAAACCCTATACCGGTCCCGTTATAGGGTTTATGCTGAGGGTTGGTATGGAGGAAGATTATGAAAATACTTGTCGTTGGTAGTGGTGGACGTGAACATGCAATAATCTGGAAGATAGCGAAAAGCCCAATGGTTGAAAAAATATATTGTGCACCTGGGAATGGCGGAATTTCGGGGTTAGCGGAATGTATTCCTTTAAACACGCTTGATATAGAAGGGGTAGTTGAATTTTCCAAAAAAAATCAGATAGACATGGTTGTTGTTGCACCGGATGATCCTTTAGTTGCCGGAATGGTTGATGCTCTTGAGGAGGCGGGTGTAAGAGCTTTCGGTCCAAGAAAAAATGCAGCTATACTTGAGGGCAGTAAATCTTTTTCGAAAGATCTGATGAAAAAATACAATATTCCTACTGCCAGATATGAGATTTTTGATAATAGCGAGCATGCTATAGAGTATTTGCGGCATCAAAAATACCCAATAGTTGTAAAGGCTGACGGACTTGCCCTGGGTAAGGGAGTAATTATAGCACAGGGTTTCGACCAAGCTCATGAAGCAGTAAACAACATCATGGAGGATAAAATATTCGGTACGGCAGGAAATAAGGTTGTAATAGAGGAATTCCTTGTTGGGCCTGAGGTTTCCGTACTGGCATTTACTGATGGTAAAACCGTTGTTCCCATGGTAAGTTCACAGGATCATAAAAGGGCGTTGGATAATGATCAGGGGCTAAATACTGGGGGGATGGGGACATTCTCACCAAGCAGGATTTACACTCCGGAAATAGCGGAATATTGCATGAAAGAACTATACTTACCTACTATTGAAGCAATGAATAAAGAAAACAGAAAATTCAAAGGGGTGTTATACTTCGGGTTGATTTTAACTCAGGATGGTCCGAAGGTTCTGGAATACAATGCACGGTTTGGCGATCCCGAAACTCAGGTTGTACTACCGCGACTAAAAAATGATCTGGTAGAAATTTTTAATGCAGTCATAGATGAAAATCTTGAGTCAGTAGATATCCAGTGGGAGAATAATGCTTCTGTTTGCGTAATAATGGCTTCTGGAGGATACCCGCAGAAATATAAAACCGGATATGGAATAAGTGGAATAGAAGAAGCCGAAAAGGATTCTGACATAGTTGTGTTTCATGCAGGTACAAAATATGAAAATGGCAAGTATCTTACTGCAGGTGGGCGTGTATTGGGAGTCACGGCATTGGCAGGCACTCTGAATGAAGCTATTGACAAAGCGTACTCGGGAGTAAGGAAAATAAACTTCAAGGATGTTCACTACAGAAAAGATATAGGAACAAAGTAGAAATCAGAAGAGGTTGCATATTGAAATGCAATCTCTTTTAAGTTTAAATATAATTTTATATGCAGGAAATAATTAATATTTGTAGAAATATTAATTTATACATAAAATGTTTCTCACAACACCCCGGCTACTAAAAATAAACTCTGCAGCAAATAATTTTTTGAGTTCTGAAACTGCATAAACCAAACAAAATACTGATAAACCGGAGATGATGATATGGGGAAAAGGATGATATGCCTGGACATAGGCGGTACTAAAGTACTGGGAGCAGTATTTGACGAGAATAATAATATTCTATACAGGATTAAGAAGAAAACAAAAGCTGATAAAGGATATGAAAAGGTAGAAGAAACCATAATAAAAGTAGTAGAAGAATTAATAAAAGAGGCTGGTATGAATATCAGCGATATATCTGCATTGGGAGCCGGTGCACCTGGTGTTATTAATGAAGATACTGGCGAGATTATCTATGCTCCCAATATTCCATGGAAAAATTATAATATAAAAAAGATTATTGAAGATAAATTTGGTGTTCCTTTCGCTATTGCCAACGATGTAAATGCGGGAACTCTTGGTGAATGGAAGTATGGTGCCGGCGTAGGTAAAAAGAATATAGTGGGTTTATTCGTTGGTACAGGTGTAGGCGGAGGACTGGTTATAAACAATAGACTATATACAGGCTCAAAGCATGCAGCTGCTGAAATAGGACATATGGTATTGAATACGGAAGGACCATACTGCAACTGTGGACAGAGAGGATGTTTAGAGGCTTACAGCAGTAAAATAGCAATGATGCGCGAAATAAGGATACAGATTGCAAGAGGGAGTAAGACAATACTTAAGGATTTGCTTGGTGAAGAGACCGCAGTGCTAAAAAGCAAAATTCTGAAAAAAGCTATAGATGCTAAAGATGAACTGGCTGTAGAAGTTCTTGACAGAGCTGTATACTACATGGCTGCGGCATCAGGTTCTCTGGTGAATATATTTAACCCCGACATGATTATTTTGGGCGGCGGGGTTATAGAAGCTCTAGGAGAATATATACTGCCCATATTCAAAGGATATGTAAAAAGGTTTGCTTGGCCTCAGGCATTTGAGGGCATGGAGATTGTTCAATCAAAGCTGGGTGATGATGCGGTAATGTACGGTGCACTGGCTATGGTGAACAGATTGGACAGGTAGAAATAATAACTGATAGAAAAGTTATTTATGATGTAAGTTAAAAAAATAATTGATAAGGGCTAAAAATTGGAAAATTATCATATGAGCGGTGAAATAATGAAGGAAAATAATTGTGGTTTAAGAGTAGGGATTTGTGGGGGGACTTTTGATCCAATTCACAATGGACATTTAGTGGTTGCAGAATATATAAGGCAAGAATTTGACCTTGACAGGGTTATGTTTATTCCCTCAGGTAACCCACCACACAAAGACAATACCAAAGTAACAGATGCGGAATTGCGTTTTGCTATGGTGCAGGATGCAATACAAGGAAACCCTTTTTTTGAGGTTTCTAGGATTGAGATTGATAGAAAAGGGTATACGTATACAGTTGATACACTAAAGGCATTAAGGGAAATACATGGTAGCTCTTATCATTTGTTTTTCATAGTAGGTGCAGATGTAGTACCGGATTTGTTATCCTGGAAAAACTATACGGAAGTTTTTGCCCTGTGTGAATTCATAGCTGTACTAAGGCCTGGATACAGCTACTCAAGCTTTTCGGATGAAATCAGAAAATTAGGGGAAAAATATGGAGCTGTTATTCATACCCTTGAGGCACCACTTGTTGATATCTCCTCTACTGGTGTAAGAGAGAGGGTAAGAAGCGGCAAATCAATTAAGTATCTAGTACCTGATCCGGTTGAAAAATTTATTGCAGGCAAACAAATATATCGTGATGGAAGCAGCTATGTCTGACAGGTGGTAGAGCTGGCATCAACATATCTTTAAAATAGGGTGAAAAGGTAAATTATGACTATCAATGAAATGAAAAGTAAGCTTCAGGTTGAATTAAGGCCAAATAGGTTCAGCCATTCGGTAAATGTAATGAATACAGCCATAGATTTGGCAAAAAAGTATAATGTCAACACTGAAAAAGCCGCAATTGCAGGATTGCTTCACGATTGTGCCAGGGATATAAGAGGGGAAAAGGTATTTAAGCTGTGTAGCGAATATGGTATTGAAGTGAATTACATAACAAAAAAGCAACCGGAGCTTTTACATGGGCCTTTAGGTTCCAGGCTGGCCACTGTTGAGTACGGAGTTGAGGATGCTGATATAATCAGTGCAATAGATAGCCATACTACGGGCTGCAAAGATATGAGCCTGCTTTCTAAAATAGTTTTTCTTGCGGATTTTATTGAGCCTGCAAGAAACTTCCCTGGGGTAGATGAGGTAAGAAGGCTTGCTTTTGAAGATATAGATGCAGGTATGGTGTCAGCCTTTGACAGAACCATCACATATGTTATTGAAAGGGGAGCGTTAATACATCCGGAAACTGTAGAGGCAAGAAATTTTATTGTTTACAGTTTGAGTAGACACGAGAGTAACAAATAGAAAAAAGTTTTCTACTGCAAAACCGGTTTGAAATTTATTCTGAATAGTGGTATAATTCCTCTTAGCCTAAGCTTGTTTGGGTAGTTATTTTTTACATCAGTCTTAGAGAGGATGACTAGCTTTGAGTTCAATGAGAAGTTTAGATAAAATAGTGGAAATCTTGGAAAGCAAAAAGGCAAAGGATATAAGTGTAATCAGTATTAAAGAAATCTCAATACTAGCAGATTATTTTGTTATCTGCAGCGGTACTTCTTCTACTCATATAAAAGCTCTTGCAGATGAGCTTGAAGAAAAAATGAAGGAAGACGGATACAGCTTTTTTCACAAAGAAGGCTATAACAGTGCCAGATGGATTCTTCTAGATTATGGCGAGGTAGTTGTGCATATATTCCATGATGAGGACAGGAGTTTTTACAATCTTGAAAGACTTTGGTCCGATGGTGTAGTAATGTATAAGTGATTGATGATAGCTGTAAGGCCCAATCTCATGTGGCGCTGGTGTTGCGTTATATGAGATTTTGCTTTATTTACCGAATAGAAAATCAACTGGCACAACAGGTTAAGCTAAAAGTGTTTTATATTAGAGGAGTTTTTTATGAAATATCAAATTGATGCAATAGTATTTGACTTTGATGGTGTTATTGTTGATTCAGGGGCCGATATTGCAAATGCAGTTTGTCATACTCTTAGAGCTTTCGGCAAGCCCTTACTTACCCGGGGTGAAATCATTTCATATGTAGGGCGTGGAGCAGAACAGCTTATAAGGAGCTGCTTTAAGAATTGTAATGAAGATATGGTTAAAGAGGCTTTACCGGTTTTTAAACGTTATTATCTGGATAACTGCATTGTTGATACTAAATTATATGATAATGTTAAAGCAACATTAGAATTCTTTAAAGATAAAAAAATGGCTGTATTTACAAACAAGCCAGAGGACTTAACTCATAAAATATTGGTGAATCTTGGCATTTCAGTGTACTTTAAAGTAGTTATCGGACCGGAGTCGGTAGGAAGAATGAAACCGGATCCTGAAGGGCTGCTGAGGATTATCGATGTTTTTGGTGTACAGCCCGGCAGAACTATTATGGTTGGGGATACATATACGGATGTGGAAGTAGGAAAAAGGGCTGGGACGCGCACCTGCGGCGTGACATATGGTCTTGGTGATACCGGTAGGCTGGAAAGGATAGGTCCGGATGTGCTGACAGATGATATAGGGAAGCTTCCTGAATTCATAGAGTAAAAGCTAGAGGAAGGGAGTTGTTTCCCTTCCTCTAGTTTTTATACGTATCTTTTTATTTTCTTAGTGGTAGTCTTAATAAACTCGTTTTCGCGTATCGAAAAGTCTCTTATCCTTTTATATATCGGCATATTTTTATTGATATTTTTTATTTCCTCCTTGATAACTCTTAAAATATCCTCCTTTGAAATATCAGGGAGTTTGAGTTTCTCTTTTATAGTGGCGAAATCAGGTACAATTTGTGCATTTACCGTTGTGTCACCCGTATTGCCGTCATATTCTCCCCAAACGAGGGATTCCAGGACATACGAGCTTTTATTAATATAAGACTCAATTTCTTCAGGAAAAATATTCTTCCCGTTTTTTGTGACAATAACATTCTTCTTTCTCCCCGTAATATAGTAAAAGCCTGATTTGTCCGAATACCCAAGATCTCCTGTGCAGAACCATTCACCCTTCAGAACCTTATCGGTGGCATCTTGATTCTCGAAATATCCAATCATAACATTATCGCCTTTTACCATAAGCTCACCAACCCCGTTTTCATCCGGAGCATCTATCTTAACTTCAACACCGGGCAAGGGAAGACCTACAGAAGAATCTTTATACGCATAATCCCTGTTGCCAATGACTAATGGAGAACATTCGGTAAGTCCATATCCCTGAAGAACGGGTATCCCCATAGATCTGAAGCATTTGGAAACGCCGGGGTCGATAGCCGCAGCACCTGTAAGGACAAGTCTAATCCTACCTCCAAGTGTATCATGTATTTGTTTGAACAGTTTTCTTCTTAAGTCTATCCTAAGTAGTCTCAAAAGCCATGTACTAATAAAAATAGCCAGTTTCAACTTAAGCTTCAGTACCCTTTTTTTCGATACCTGATCCCAGATTTTTTTATGCATGCTTTCCAATATCAGTGGAACTGTAAGCAGAACAGTTGGTTTAATTTCTCTGAGATTTTTTGCAATATGCTTTAAACCTTCATTAAAGCTGATAGTTGCTCCGCTGTATATGAGCGCCAAAAAACCCAGACTGCACTCATATGTATGGTGAATAGGAAGTATTGATAGTGAAGAGTCGTTGCTATCTATATATACAGTAGAAAGTACTGCAATAATATCAAAGCATATGTTTTTATGTGACAACATAACGCCTTTTGCGTAATCTGTGGTGCCTGACGTGAATAATAGCATATTCATGGCGTCACTATCTATTTTTGCATCAATAAACGATTTGTTACCTGAATCTATTAGAATTTTGCCTCTTTCTACAAGTTGGTTGAAGGATTTAAAACTGTCAGCTGATACGTTAGTCTGTGACGGTATACCTGCATGAATAGCCGAAGCAGATACAGGCTCATCCTGGTGTATTCCTGTAGTATCCATACAGATGAAGTGCTTGAGGTATGGCGTAGAGCGAGAAATTCTGCACATTTCATTATGGAATTTCTCTGAATAGATTACAGCTTCTGCTTTAGACTTAATCAGAAGATTTTCTATTTCTGAGCCCGGCAGCTCTTTGTCGAGTGGGACTACTACACCTGTTCCGTTAACTATGGACAAGTAGGATACACACCACTCATAGCGGTTTTCACCGATTAAAGCTATGTGCATACCTTTTAAGCCTAAAGCTGTCAGTGCAGTTCCCAATGCATCAACATCATTTTTAAACTCAGTATAGCTTACTGCTTTATAGATATCCTCTTTATTTTTAATGAAGAAGGCATTGGTATCTCCAAAAAGGCTCTGACTTTGTTGAAGCATGTCTTTTAAGTCATTTATAGGCCTGACCGCATAATTCCCACGTTTTACCATTTATCAAACACCCCTTAAGGAAAAAAGAATAAAGAGTAAACTTAGCTCACTTGGCTAAGATGTAATTTGTTTATTCAAATTTCCGTGAATATGCTCTAAGTCGTTGTATAAGAAATATGGCCTACCACCACAACGAGTTAACTTATTTTTTCTACATAACGTTTAATTTTCTTGGTTGTAGTTTTTTCAAATTCATTTTCCCTTATTGAGAAATCCCGGATGCGTTTGTAAAGTGGCATTATTCTGTTGGCTGATTTTATCTCCAGACTGATTATTTTTAATATATCTTCATATGAAGGATTTTCAAGCTTTAACTTTTCTTTGATTGATTCGATATATGGAACTATCTGTGCATTTACATAGGTTTCGCCTGACTCTTCATCATACCTGCCCCAAACCAGTGATTCCTGTATATAAGGACTTTTGTTGAGATAAGCTTCAACTTCCTCAGGAAAAATATTTTTTCCGTTTTTAGTCACAATGACATTTTTCTTTCTTCCTGTTATATAGAAAAATCCTGAATCATCCATATGTCCAAGGTCTCCAGTGAAAAACCAACCGTCTTTTAGTACCTTTTCTGTGGCAAGTTTGTTCTCGAAGTACCCCAACATTACATTATTCCCTTTGACGGCAAGTTCACCTATTCCATCGCTGTTTATATCAACAAGCTTAACCTCCACACCCGGTAAAGGCTGCCCTATGGAAGAATTTCTAAAGGCTTTTTCTCTGTTAACTGTTACTATTGGTGCACATTCGGTAAGTCCATAGCCCTGAAGCAAATTGATACCCATGGCTCTGAATCCCGCCAGGACTTTGGGGTCTATTGCGGCGGCACCTGATATTATCAACCTGACTCTTCCCCCGATATTATCATGAACTTGCTTAAAGAGTTTCTTACGTATATCTATACCTAAAAAATTATAAAGAATATTGCTTATAAACAAGGCAACTTTAAGCTTAGCCTTCATTCCTTTTTTCTTTGATGCTTGTTCCCAGATCTTCTTATACATGTTTTCAAGTATCAGAGGCACTAGAAAAAGAATGGTAGGGCTTGTCTCTTTGAGATTTTTTGCTATATGCTTCAATCCTTCGTTGAATGATACTGTACATCCGTTATAAATCATGACCAGAAAACCTGCGGTACATTCATAAGTATGGTGTATAGGCAAGATTGACAGAGAAGAATCGCTGCTGCAAATAAATAATGACTCACAGACTGCCATAATATCTGCACATATATTCTTGTGAGAAAGCATAACGCCTTTGGCAAGATCTGTAGTACCCGATGTGAAAAGCAGAATACTCAACTTCTCAGAGTCTATTTCTGCATCAATAAAACACCTGTCTCCCGATAAAAGCAATTCCTTGCCCTTGCTTATCAATTTGCTGTATGAAAGGAATTTACCATCAGTATTCTCAAATAAATCCTTTTGGTGATTATTTTTTGATTCTTTATAATCCATCCTGATAAAATACTTAATAGATGGGAGAGTTGCAGCTATCATTTTCATCTCCTTATCAAGCTTGTTTGAGAAAATAACTGCTGAAGCTTCGGATCTTATTAAAAGATTTTCTATTTCTGTTAAAGGTAGTTCCTTATCAAGAGGGACAATGACACCTACGCCATTAACTGTTGAAAGATAGGTTACACACCATTCATATCTGTTTTCGCCTATAACAGCAATGTACTTCCCCTTTAGCCCCAGGCTTGTCAAAGCTGTACCCAGAGCATCAATATCGCTGCTGAACTGGGAGTACTTGACTCCGGTATAGTTGTTGTCATCAATTTTCAAAAGGAAAGCGTTATTATCTGGGTACAGACTCACACTTTGCTCAACCATATCCTTAAGGTTTTTTATGGGCCTAACATTATAAAGGGGGTCAAATATCATAAAAATATCACTCCTTCGTGATGTTCATACTCATGAAAAGCTTAATTTTGAATCCGCAAGAAGCATCACAATTTATTATATATTAGTTTTGTCTGATATTAAAGTACTGTTTTCTGTCGATGCATGATGCGGCTATATGAGTAGTTTCCGAGAGATAGCAGCTTTTGCATACAGTATATACACTAAGGGAAGAACCGGTATTACAGATTTAGCTGATATCCGGGCATGCTGACAGCTTGTATATTCATTATACTATATAATATTTATGAATGGGCTAAAATTTGCCAAAAAATATATTTTATATAAAAAAATGCACGAGCAGTCAGTGAGCTGCTTGTGCAATATGATCATATAGTACTTTTCCTTCATCAGCTCCTATATCTTCGCAGCCTTGAAGCTCTTGATATCTTCTTCAGAACAATTCTCAGTATTATGAATGATACTAGTGTGATTACAATTCCGATGATTATTCTTTTAAGCAGCGGGCTGCTTATAAAAGCTTTAACATCATCCCGTACCTCTGCTTTGAAACTTTTCTCTACATTTCTGGACGCAATGATGTTAATTTTTCCGAGGGGTATGCCCTGTCGTTTGTACTCTATATATCCCATTATGTCACCTTTTTTTACAGGTGCTTTAACATCAGTCATGGTGAATTTTACGTTTTCTTCAATGTTATGCAGGTTTTCATCATTGGGCAGTAAGGCAGAAAGACTGTCTGAAGTAATCAGTTCAAGGTATCCGTCGTCCTTTGCATCAGTAACTGTAATCTTCTTAACCTGCTCATCAGCTTTTGCAAATTGCTGAATAGAAAAATTTTTGAAGCCATATTCCAGGAGCTTTTCCGAAAGACTGTATACATTTGTAGCTGAAGCTATGCTTTTTACGCCGAAAACAATTGCAACCAACTCCACGCCTTCCTTATTCTTTGCTGAAGATACAAGATTATGGCCTGCTTTGCTGGTATATCCCGTTTTTATACCAGTTATTTCGGAAAATAAATCTGATTTATAGTAAAAAAGTTTGTTTGTAGTATATAGAGTATCCCATTTACTGTGCTTGTTTGTAGGGGTCATGTCGTACTTGGATTTTGCTACAATCCTCTTGAAGTCCTTGTTTTTCATTGCATACAGTGAAATCTTGGCCATATCGCTTACTGTTGTATAATGGTTGTCATCATGCATACCGTTAGTATTAACATAGTGAGTGTTGACAGCACCAATTTCACCGGCTTTTTTGTTCATCATTTCTACAAAATCCTCAGTACTGCCTGCAATGTTTTCTGCAATAATATTAGCTGTTTCATTTGCGGACTTTATAAGGAGAGCGTGTAGAAGATCTTCCAAAGTAAGCTTTTCACCTTCCATGATTCCAATATTCATTCCACCTTTACCCGGATCAATGGCTTTTTTACTTGCGGTCATGACCTGATCCAGCTTTCCGGTTTCAAGAGCAAGGATAGCTGTCATTATTTTGGTTGTACTTGCGGGATACAATTTCTGGTTGGAATCCTTTTCATAGAGAACCTGACCTGAATTAAGATCTAAAAGCATATAAGAAGGAGCGGCAATATCAAGAGTTTCCGCATGGGAAACAGGAATATTCAGGATTATGAACAGAATCATAGTAATTAATGAAAGAAATTTTTTCATTTAAGCCTCCGGAAAAGTAAATTTGCTTTCAATTTTATCCCTTGTACAGGTGCCTCAGTTTCAGTGTAATAATTGTTTGCAATTTGGCAAATAAAAGTATACCAGAAAAGTCACTAAAAATGTACTAATAATTTAAAATATTTTTAGTAAAAAAAAGGAAAATGTAAACTTTTATAGAAAATATTCAATGACATAAAATGCGATATTATAACAAAATATTACATGGGAGGTAATAAGATGCAGTTGGAGTTATTTGGCAAACAAGTATATATAAGAAAAGAGATTGTGATAGCCGTATCATTTGCATTAATCATGATAATCTGCATAGCAGGTTATATACTCAAGGAAAAGGGTGGGCAGGTAGTCATAGACAGAAAAACGGAGCCGGAGGATAGCGGAAAAACGGCAGCTGTCCATGTGAAAGATATCATAAATGGGCATAATGAGGATCCCTTACCTGCTGCTACAGAAGAAATAAAAATTTATATTCTGGGATGTGTAAAAAATGCAGGAGTTGTAACTCTTAAAAAGGGCCAAATCATTGATGATGCTATTAAAGCGGCAGGTGGAGCCACTAAGGAGGCAGATCTGGAAAATGTCAATCTTGCTTATATACTAAATGAGAATACAATGCTAAAGATATTATCAAAAAAGGAAAGACAATTTATACATAATAGTCTCAATAATACCCTGGAGCATTCCGGAAATAAATCTCCGGAAGAAGGGATGCAAGGGGTTCGAATAATTAAGGATAGGGGTGAAGCAGTAGCCGGTGATATTGCAGATGCAGAGAATTCAGTGGAACAAAAAGGTAAGATCAATATTAATACAGCCACAGTAAGTGAATTGGATACTTTACCTGGAGTGGGAGAAAAAACTGCAAATGATATTATCGCATATAGAGAAAAAAATGGCAGGTTCAAAAAGATTGAGGATATTATGAATGTGCCACGGATAGGAGAGAGCAGGTTTAGTCAAATGAGGGAACTAATAACGGTCGGGTAGAGTCTAACTACTGTACTTTATGTAGTACAATGGTTTAAAAAGTGGTATAATTAATTATCACCCTAAGAGAGGAGGTTTGCCGGCTTTATGTGTTTCTGCCGGCAAATAAAAATGAAAAGATCTGTTTCCATAGTAATTGCCGTAATTTTAGTGACAGCTATATTGGCAGGCTGTGGTTCTACTTCAGTCAATAAGACAAACGGTAAGGAATCAAGCAATACTTCAACTGTGGATAAACAAAAGGATAAAGCAATTTTTACACTCTATTTTGCAAATGAAGACAACAGTGCATTACCTTCGGAGAAGCAGGAATTGGAATTAATAGATGATAACAGGATTAAAACAGCTGTTGAAGCTTTACTTAAGGGACCGAAAAACGCTGGTCTGAGGAAAACCATACCTGATGGCACGAAGCTTCTTAACTCATATTTGAAAGACGGATTAGCTGTTGTGGATTTTTCAGGGGAATATTCAAGTGCAAATGATATTGCAGAAATCGTAGAAAGGATTTCTGTTGTCAATACTCTTACTGAGATTGAGGGGGTAAATAAAGTCAAAATCCTTGTCGAGGGAAAAGACTTGATAGGTCCCAGTGGTGAGCCTTTCGGAGAACTTGGAAGAATAGCTCTGGATGAGCAGGGAAGGCCTGTACCTGGCGAAATAAAGAAGCTGGTCCTGTATTTCGGAAACAATAATTCAGACGCCCTTATCGTTGAAGACAGGGAGGTTGCAGTAAACAAAGGGGATAGTATTGAAAAGGTAATAATTGATGAACTGATAAGGGGATCAGAAAATAAAGAATTATCTTCCCCGATTCCAGAAGGAACAAGGCTTTTATCGGTTAATACTACTGATGGAATATGCACTGTTAACTTCTCAGGAGAGATTATAGAAAAGCACCCGGGAGGTTCGGCGGGTGAATTGATAACACTGTATTCTGTAGTAAACTCGCTTACTGAATTGGATTGGGTAAAAAAAGTTCAATTTCTTATTGAAGGTACACAGAGAGAGGCTTTTATACACCTTGAACTGGATCATCCGTTGGAGAGGGATGAAAGCATCATACAGAAATAGTTACAAGGCCGGTGATAAACTCACCGGCTTATTTATTTACCCGCCATAACGGGAAGTATGAAGAATGATGAAATTATGTAGCCGATGAAAACCAGTGTACATGGAAGTATAAACGCAAGAAAAAAGAAATTCCGCTTTCTTCTATGCCTTGTCCTTCTGAATTTTTCAACTCTTTTCACTCTCATGAATCTTCTCCTTGGTAATTGGTAATATTTAACATTATACCATGTTCTGTATTCAAATATTATTACCTGGAAATATGGAAACGATTCGTATTACTGGAAAAATTAAATTATAGTTTATAATTGACAATAAATTTTTCTCTATATATAATTAAGAAAGCAAAATTAAGTAATTTGACAATGATGAGAAGAGTAAACCGTAATATTTTTTTAGAGAGAAAGCATCTTGGATTTTATCTGGAATCCATGGCTGAAATTGCTTTTATAGAATACCGGTTGAAGACCACCTCTGAGTCAAAACGGTGATGACGTTATAATCGAATGAGTGAAGGATACTGCGGCATAAAGCATTATTCCGGATAAATAGGGTGGAACCACGTGAGTATGACTCTCGTCCCTTGCATGTTGTATATGCAAGGAACGGGAGTTTTTTATTAATCTGGAAAGGCCGTGGACAAACAAAGTGATAGAGCTACATTTGTTCTAATGTTTATATAAGGAGGAGACAGAAATGATTAGTATTACATTGAAAGACGGCAGTTTAAAAGAGTACAACGAAGGTATCAGTATTAAGGAAATTGCTGAAAGTATCAGTGCAGGACTTGCGCGGGTTGCGCTTGCTGGTGAAGTAGACGGGATAGTCAGGGATTTGTCATTTAAGCTTGAAAAAGACTGCAAGCTGAGTTTGCTCACATTTGAAAATGACGGTGGAAAACATGCCTACAGGCATACAACATCACATATACTGGCACAGGCAGTAAAGAGACTGTATCCTGAAGCAAAGCTTGCTATAGGCCCGTCTATTGAAAACGGTTTTTACTATGATTTTGATCTTGATAAAACTTTCTCGCCTGAAGGGCTTGAAAAGATAGAAAAGGAAATGGATAAGATTATTAAAGAAGATCTGCCTATAGAAAGATTTACCCTTTCAAGGGAAGAAGCCATAAAATTTATGGAAGAAAAAGCAGAGCCGTACAAAGTTGAATTAATAAAAGATCTTGCCGAAGGGGAAGAAATCTCCTTCTATAAGCAGGGTGAATTTGTAGACCTCTGTGCAGGTCCCCATCTTCCTTCTACCGGAAAAGTAAAAGCTGTAAAGCTGACACAGGTTGCAGGTGCATACTGGAGGGGAAGCGAAAAGAACAAGATGCTTCAGAGAATATACGGCACATCATTTCCGAAGAGAAGTGAACTGGATGAGTACCTCGCAAAGATCGAGGAAGCAAAAAAGAGGGATCATAACAAACTTGGACGTGAACTGGAATTATTTACAACCGTGGACTATATAGGTCAGGGGTTACCTATAATTATGCCTAAAGGTGCAAAAGTCATACAACTGTTGCAGCGCTTTGTTGAGGATGAAGAAGAACGTCGCGGCTATATGCTGACAAAAACCCCTTTTATGGCAAAAAGTGATCTGTATAAGATATCCGGGCATTGGCAGCACTATCGTGAAGGTATGTTCATAATGGGGGATGAAAATGATGAAAGCTCGGAAGTTTTTGCACTAAGGCCAATGACATGTCCGTTTCAATTCCAGGTTTATCTTGCAAGACTGAGAAGCTATAGAGAGCTGCCTATGAGATTTAATGAAACATCAACTCTTTTTAGAAATGAATCATCGGGAGAGATGCATGGACTTATAAGAGTAAGGCAGTTTACCATTTCCGAAGGTCATATAGCATGTATGCCTGAACAGCTTGAGCAGGAATTTGCAGGTTGTGTTGATCTGGCAAATTATCTGCTTAAAACTATAGGGCTTGATGAGGATGTCTCTTACCGTTTTTCAAAATGGGATCCAAACAATAAAGAAAAATATATCGGAACAACTGAGCAGTGGGAAGAAGTACAGGACAGGATGAGACAGATTCTGGATCACCTCAGGATACCATATAAGGAAGAAGAAGGGGAAGCAGCTTTTTATGGCCCCAAACTGGATATTCAGATAAAGAATGTTCATGGCAAGGAAGATACTCTAATAACAGTTCAGATAGATTTTCAGTTGGCTGAAAAGTTCGGTATGCAGTTTATCGATAGAGACGGACAGAAAAAGTACCCCTATGTAATTCACAGAACATCGATCGGCTGCTATGAGAGAACTCTTGCACTGCTTATAGAAAAGTATGCAGGAGCATTCCCGACCTGGCTGTCACCTGTACAGGTCAAGGTACTGCCTTTGATAGAAAAGCATCACGAGTATGCGCGTGAAATTGAGGAATTGCTTAACTCACACGGATTAAGGGTAGAAGTAGATATGAGAAATGAAAAAATTGGATACAAAATAAGAGAAGCACAGATGGAAAAGGTCCCTTATATGCTGGTTATAGGCGATAAGGAGATGGAAAACAGGGCAGTAGCTGTAAGGTCAAGAAAAGAAGGGGACCTTGGTTCTATGCCTGTTAATGATTTTGTATCAAAGATAACTGAAGATGTAAGAACAAAAGCAAAGTAAAGTTTTCTTAAGACAGGGTGTCTCAAAAATAATATTGAGGCACCCTGTCTTATTCTTTTATCAATTTTTAGGTGTTATGAATATTGTTTTTCGTAGCTAAAACAGAAATATTAAGCTGAAGTGAAAGTTAATTTTCAATTCCCATTATTTTTATAAACTGATTCATATTTATATCTGTTACCAGACCTTTATTATGCCAATGCTTCTTACAGCCACAATAATCCAGCAGTACACATTGAGCAGGTAACCCTAATTTTTTTGCTTTCCATCCGCCGGATATCAGATTCAGAATACATGCAATACCCACAATCCCAACAGTTTCATTGGCCATATCATTATTTGAATCTTCTGAAAAAGCAGATGACTCATGGGTGATGATAAAAACTCCAAAGCCGTTATCCTGCCCCAGTTTTGTCAATTGACTGACTTTGCATGAAGGTGTACATAAAACACACCCCAGTCCTTTGGAGCATTTCTGGGCAGGACACTGTCCTTCAGGCTTTATGCACATGCAGGAAGGGAGTAGCACAGCTTTGAACCGGGTCTTAAGAAATTCCTGGCGGTTTGTCCTATTCATAATTTCTGCACCTATCATATTCAGATGGTATTCGACCCTACGCCTTCCACTGAATATTATGTCTTCGCGCCAATAGTGGGAAGGGCGGACATGGTTCAGGAAATATTCTACATTCGGAGTGTATTTACCAAGGCGCTCGCTGCTGATTATCTCAAACCATGCAGCCAGAGTGATGGAAGTTGCCAAATAATCTGATGAAATGTCATGGGGTTGATTATTTAAGAACTGCTGCCAAAGCTTGAGTCTTGATACTTCCTGATTGAATTCACCTGTAGCTTCAAGCCAGTTAATCAGCTTATCGAAATGCGCGATATCGGGTTCAAGTACAAACAGATTATCATCCAGATCAGGCGATAAAAAGAGCGTTGCAAAAATTCCTCTTAAAAAATCGGCACCAGGTTTAAGATATCCACCACGCTGCCTTAATTCCGACAGACCCTTCAAAAGCTGCCGGGGGTTATCCTCCAGTCCAAAAGCATCTCCGCTGTACACCTGCCAGAGAGTACCCAGCATCAGAAATTCAAACAAATATTCATCTGTTGAGGATGCAGTTTCGGTATTACTGTCAAGGATGTAATTATAATAAGTATCAATCACTGAGGAAGCCAGTTTGTAACCTTCTATAAGAAATTCATCAGTGAATACTGCAATATCATGATAATAGCAATCGGAATTATTATCATCCGAAAGAGAGTAAGTGACAGCACATTTCATAGATGTCCCCCCTGAAAATTACTGGTTTGTTTTAGCCAGCTCGACAGTTTATTTCCTCTTCAACATGTATGCCACAAAAATGAGGCAGTATACCTGCACAGGTTAATTACGTAACATTAACTAGTCTGTATCCTTGTATTTGTTGTCTGGACCGTTGTTTACATCCAGTAAATCGAGAACAAACATGAATATTGGTAGCCCGATTATCAATCCCCATACACCGAAAAAGTGCTCGGAGAAAATTAATACCAGGAATGTGTAGAATACGGGGAGTTCAGTCTTGGAAGACATAAGCTTCGGATTGAGGAAATAGCTTTCCAATCCATGAAGTACAGCTATCATGACTAATATATAGATTATATTCATTATGCCTTCTCTCGGATCAGAACCGATATTGTAGGCAATCAAAGACAAGGGTACAAGGGATATGAGTACACCGGCTACCGGGATCAAGCCCAGTATGAATATCATAACACCAAGTGCAAGCAACTGAGGGAATCCCATTATCCACAAGGCTATTACGGAAAGAACGCCGTTGATCAGCGCTATCAGTATCTGCGCTTCTATTACTTTGCCGAAGGAGTTCATGAACTTCCTTCCGAAATAGGCAACTTCATCATAGACAGGGGCAATCTTACTTGTTTTGAACTTGGAAGTAAACCGCATTATTCTGTTTTTTTCAAGCAGGAAAAACAAGCTGAGGATGAAGGATATCAATATGTTGAAGCCCCACCTGCTTATATTTGATGCAGATTTGAAAAGGAAATCGGCACCTTTATTAAAATATCCGATTATGTCGGCTTCTTCTATCAGGCTTATTATATATTTTTCTATAGGACTCTCATGTTCCTTCTGGTAGAATTTTACGACCTCATTAATTGCAGACTGAACCTGATTGAAAATAACTGGTATGTATTTGTATAAAGCCAGGGCAACAATGCAGGCCATCGTCAGATATAATAAAACTATCATTATTTTTTGCTTTATGAGTACAAAATTTCTTAACTTTTTGATAAGGAAATTTTGCAGACTATACATCAGAAATGTAAAAATAAATGTAAGGAGAAGTAGGTTGAGCATATCCCTCATTAAATACAGGATAAAGGCTAATACAGAGAGGATGAGTACCCTTCTGGTGATGTCTTTCTGAAAGAGTTCTTTAATAAAATTCATAAGTTAATGACCCCACTTTAAAATAGAAATTATAAAAATTATATCGAAAATGTACAGCTTTAGCAATAAAAAGGGATAACAAATGGATTTCATTGCTGTATTATGTTATTAGTGTTATAATTACATGGACTTAAGAATCAATATCAGGGGTATGTTATGAGAAATAGATATATTACATATATTTGTTATGCACTTATATTTTTGTTTGCTATGTTCCTGGTAGGAACAAGCCCTTTGCTCACTGAGATATCCAAAACTTTCAACCTGACTCCTTCCCAGTCAGGAACTGTTTTCTCTTATAATTTTATAGGATTCGTTGTTTTTGTTCTTATTGGAGGAATTGCCTCAGACAGATTCGGTAAAAAGATTGTCTTGAATTTATCACTTGTAGGTTTTTCCATAACCTTGTTCGTATTTCCTTTATCGGGGAATTTTTATGTTGCATGTGTTGTCATGCTGCTATTAGGTGGTTTTGGAGGCCTAATGGAAAGTGTGGTCTGTGCTCTTGTGGCTGACATGAACACTGAGAATACAAGCTTTTATATGAATCTTCTTCAGGTTTTCTTCGGATTGGGCGCTTTGGCTGGACCTGTTATCATAAGCATACTGATATCCAATGGAATAACCTGGCAGATCAGTTACTATATTTTCGGGATATTGTCCATAATACTTACGGTGATGTCTATATCTGCAAAGTTTACGCAGATGGATTCTGAAGAAAGATTGAACTTCAAGAGTGTAAAAGCTGTACTTACCAGCAAAAAGGTAATTCTGGCAGGTTTATGCATGCTGTTTTATACAGGCTCAGAAGTTGGAAGCTGGGGGTGGATGGCAACATATCTCAAAAAGAACATGGATTTTTCTGCGTTAAGATCCAGCATAGCAGTGGGGGTGTTCTGGATGGCTATGGCACTGGGGCGTTTGGCCTGCGGTCCTGTAATTTTAAAATTTGGAGCCAGAAAGATAGTTGTGTGGCTGGCGACATCTTCAGCCTTCATAGTATTTTTATCAGGTATAATCCGGAGTGAGTTATTAATATGGATAATTATAGTGTTGATGGGGTTTGCGTTTTCCAGTCAATGGGCTTTAATTGCTTCTTACGGCAGCGAAGAATATAAGGAACTATCGGGTACTGCATATTCCTTATTTTTAGCCAGCGGTGGGGCAGGTGGCGCTTTGATACCATACATAATGGGTGTCGTAAGTGAAGAAACAGATATGCGGATTGCAATGATGAGCCCAGCAATTTTGTTGCTGGCCATAGCAGTTATCTTTATATATTTTAAAAGATTGGAACCATTGAAAAAATAGGTATATTAAAGTAGAATAAAGCTATAAAAGCTTAAAGGGTGTTTTTAATGACAATAAACTCAAGTAGTGGAAGTTGTGAAAATTCCAATAAAAAAAATTTACTGGCAAGGCAAGGGTGTAAAAATACTAAATCAAGAAAGATTATAGTGGATGCTCTTGAAAAAGCTGATAAGCCAATTTCAGCCGATGATATATACTTGCGGATTAAAGAAGAGGGAAATTCAGTTAACCTGTCAACTGTGTACAGAACCTTGGATCTTATGGAAAGCAAAAATCTGGTAACTAAAATACATATGGGAGACGGGAAAGCAAGGTATGGGTTGACAGGTGACGGACACAAGCACCACCTGATCTGCACAAATTGTCATAAATCTGTTCCTATAGATACCTGCCCATTAGAGACGCTTCAGAAGGATGTAGGATCAAAAACCAGATTTGATATCACAGGACATAAGCTCGAACTATATGGAATTTGTCCCGAATGTAAAAATGATTAGATACTAAGAAACACATTGTTAGCACTCTCGTATAGAGAGTGCTAAATTTATCTTGACAACCTTTTTTTGTAAGTTGTAATATATATTATAGCAATTAGTAATAATCAATTGATTTAAAGGAGGTTTTAAGAATGACTCGCGAAAGCGGCAATATTTCCATTCATACAGAGAATATATTCCCTATAATCAAAAAATGGCTGTATTCAGAGAAAGATATTTTTATCCGTGAACTGGTTTCCAATGCCAGTGACGCCATAAGTAAGCTAAAAAAACTTTCATCTATCGGTGAAGCCGAGATCAGCAATGATGAAAAATATCTTATAAAGGTAGCAGTCGATAAAGATAACAAGACCATCAAAATTATAGATAATGGTATTGGTATGACTGAGGAGGAAGTTAAGAAATATATCAATCAAATTGCCTTCTCAGGGGCAAAGGACTTTTTGGAAAAGTATAAGGATAAAACTGATGAGGGGCAGATTATAGGACATTTTGGGCTAGGGTTCTATTCAGCTTTCATGGTGGCTGAGAAGGTTCAGATTGACACTAAGTCCTTCCAAAATGGGGCAAGTGCAGTAAAATGGCTTAGTTCCGGGGGGACTGAATTTGAGATGGATGCATCTGACAGGCTTGAGAGAGGAACAACCATTACTCTTCATATGGCTGAAGACAGTCTTGAATTCCTGGATGAATTCAAGATGAGAGAAATATTGACCAAGTATTTTTCATTCCTTCCATATGAGCTCTATATTGAAGATAAAGCTAAAGAAAAACAAGACGATAAAGAAAAGGAAGAACCAAAACCTTTAAACGACACAAATCCTTTATGGTTGAAAAACCCCAAGGATTGTACCGAGGAAGAGTACAAAGAGTTTTATAGAAAGGTATTTCACGATTTTAACGATCCTTTGTTCTGGATACATCTGAATATGGACTATCCTTTCAATCTCAAGGGAATTTTATATTTTCCAAAGCTGAAGCATGAGTTTGAAACAATGGAAGGCCAGATTAAGCTCTTCTATAATCAGGTTTTTGTAGCAGACAATATTAAAGAGGTAATACCCGAATTCCTTATGCTGCTGAAGGGTGCATTGGATTGTCCTGACCTTCCGTTGAATGTATCAAGAAGCTTCCTGCAAAATGACGGATATGTATCAAAGATTTCTTCTCACATAACAAAGAAGGTTGCAGATAAGCTTACCAATCTTTTTGAGAATGAAAGAGATAACTACAATAAATACTGGGATGATATAAATCCATTTGTCAAATACGGGTGCTTAAGAGAAGAAAAATTCTTTGACAGGGTTAAGGATATAGTAGTTTACAAAACAACAAACGGTGAGATTGTTACTTTAAAAGATTACCTTGAACGTAACAAATCCAAGCACGAAAATAAGGTGTTCTACGTAACTGATGAAAAGCAGCAGGCACAGTATATAAAGCTGTTTAGGGAGCACGAAATGGAAGCAATCTTACTGTCATCAATGATAGACAGCCACTTTATCAGTTTCCTTGAGTCGAAGGAAAGTAGTGTTAAATTCAGCCGCATTGATTCGGATTTGTCTGATAATCTTAAAGAATCAGAAGAAAATGGTGATGCAGCTGAAAAGGAGAGCCTTGAAAAACTGTTCAAGGAGGCACTTGGAAATGATAATCTAAAAGTACAGGTAGAAGGACTGAAAGCAGCTTCTATTCCAGGTATGATTCTTTTATCCGAACAATCAAGAAGAATGCAGGAAATGAGCAGAATGTTCGGTGGAATGGATATGAGCCATATGTTCCCTAAGGAAGAAACCCTTGTACTAAATAGAAACAACAGCCTGATAAAATCATTGATTACACTTAAGGAAGCGGAAGACAGGAAGGAAGATGTGAAGCTTATTTGCGAACAGGTTCATGATCTTGCGATGATGAGCCATAAGCAGTTGGATGCGGATGCTATGACAAAATTTATTGAAAGAAGCAACAGGCTATTGGAAAAACTCGCACAGTAAAATTTTAATGCTGAGAAGACTGACCATTATTTGGTTTCAGTCTTCTTTTTTTGCAGGAAATAAATAAAAAGCTCAATCTATCGATAATAGTGTAATACAAAAGGGGTTATAGTTGAGGAAATACTGAATCAATTGACAAAATATGGAAGAAAAAGTATAATTATATTAACGTTGCAACGATGTATTAATTTCTAACAGGAGGTATTTTATGAAAAGATTACTGTCAATATTAGTAATTTTATGTTTGGTTTTTTCCAGCCTTATCCCTGTTTTTGCGAGTCAAAGCCTGCCGGAAATCCAGGACAGATATCTCTGGTCTGTTGCAGTAAATAACAGTGGTCTGTTTGTTGCAGTAGGGGATTATGGGGCAATAAGGACAACTTTGGACGGTAGTCAATGGACTACGGTTCAATCTACCACAAATATTACGCTGAATGCTGTCGCAACTAATGGACAGGCTTTTGTTGCAGTAGGTGAGACGGGAACTATTGTAAATTCTCCCAACGGCTCTACCTGGAGCACGGTTATGACCAACAAGAAATTCACATTCAATACTGTTGAGTGGAATGGTCAGAAGTATGTAGCAGCAGGTACCGGCGGTACAGTTGCAGTTTCTGTAGATGGGATTAAATGGAGTCTGCCGACACCTCAGACAACCGGATTGCTTGGTGCCAATATCAACAGCATAGAGTGGAATGGTTCACTGTTTGTAGCAGCTGCAGACAATGGAAGAGTGTATACATCAGCAAATGGAACAAACTGGGCTGCTGTTACTATGCCAGCCAGTGTTCCCAATTATGTAGATATCAGAAGTGTAGTATGGGCACAAAACATGTTTGTTGCGGTTGGAACCAGAGGTACCGTCATAAAATCAACTAACGGACAAAGCTGGAATCTAATCCCACAGGGAAGTACTTTGAACTTTAACAATATAGTATGGAACGGAAATTCATTTATAGTTGCCGGGAGCCGTGGAACAATTCTTACATCTCCAAACGCATCTACTTGGACAGAGATTTACAGGGAAGGTACTTATGATCTGAGAAGCACTGCAGTTCGCAGTAATGTAGCTGTTTCAGTGGGTGAAGCAGGTCATATTGCTGTACTTCGTGATACTGGTATAACCAGAGAATATACTCCTAGGGGCAGCGGGAGACAATTTATGGGAGTTGACAGTGATGGTTTGGCATATGTCGCTGTAGGAACTCATGGAGTTATAAGAGTTTCTATAGATGGGGGAAGTTCATGGGTGGAAATGAACAATCCAGCTAAAACCGATAATATTGATCTTTATGATGTAGTATATGCAAACGGTGTCTTTGTGGCCGTAGGTGAAAACGGGAAGATCTACATATCAAAGGATCATGGTTTGACTTGGATCGAGGTACCCAGCGGAACTTATAACAACTTAAACGGTGTAAGTTACGTAAATGGCAGGTTTATTGCAACGGGTGACAATGGAACGCTGCTAACATCAACAGATGGAGTAAACTGGACACTATCGACTTTAACACCTCCAGCAAATCTTAATAAAGCTACAAGTGACGGAAGTGTTTATGTAGTTGTTGGTGATAACGGAAGCATTTACAGATCCATAGACGGAGTAAACTGGACGCTAGTTTCATCTCCTGACAAGACTTATGATCTGAACAGCGTTACATGGACAGGCAGAGAGTTTGTGGCAGTGGGTTCAGGAGGTACTATACTCAGATCTCCAGATGGAGTAACATGGACTCCTGCTCCTAAGGTTGCCGATTATAGTACAAATCTGCTTGATGTTGCTGCAGGGCCAAATGGCTTGATAGCTGGCGGTAAGGGTGGATGTATTCTCACTTACAACTATACAACAGGCATGTGGGAAAAGGCTACCTCCCCAACGGGAGCGAATGTAAATGATGTAATGTATAAGGATGGCAAATATATCGCAGTAGGCT
The DNA here is from genome assembly GCA_026414765.1 of Clostridia bacterium. Lineage (NCBI taxonomy): Bacteria > Bacillati > Bacillota > Clostridia > Clostridia bacterium. Next base: position 71,522 of record JAOAIJ010000036.1, read on the forward strand.
GCCATGAGACAGTTGCAAGATCGACTGACGGAGTGAATTGGGAGCTTATCAGGTATGTGGGACAGCTGCCATAAGCTGACTTAAAGTCAAGAGCCTGATTACAAAATAAAAGGGAACACAGTATTTTACTGTATTCCCTTTATTATTACTTTTTGTCGTGTTCTCTTATTTCTACTCTGCGGATTTTTCCGCTTATGGTTTTTGGTAATTCTGTTACGAATTCTATTATTCTTGGGTATTTATATGGAGCCGTTACTCTTTTTACATGTTCCTGCAGCTCGGTCTTCAGTTCATCGCTGGCTGTATAATTTTTAGCCAATACAACTGTTGCTTTTACAATCTGGCCTCTGTCCGGATCAGGAACTGCAGTGATTGCACATTCTAATACTGCAGGATGCTCAAGTAACGCGCTTTCAACTTCAAAAGGCCCTATTCTGTAGCCTGAGCTCTTGATAACATCGTCCGCTCTTCCTACGAACCAATAATAACCATCTTCATCACGCCATGCCATGTCTCCTGTATAGTATATGCCGTCATGCCACACCTTACTTGTAAGCTTTTCATCCCTGTAGTAGCCCCCAAATATACCAACAGGCATTCTTTCTGATGTTCTGATTACTATTTGTCCTTCCTCACCTGCGTCGCATGAGTTACCGTTTTCATCAACCAGGTCTATTGCATAACCTGGCGATGGTTTACCCATAGAACCTGGTTTTGGCTCCATCCATGGGAAAGTACCCAGTGCAACTGTACACTCGGTTTGTCCATAACCTTCCATTAGTTTAAGACCTGTAGCCTTAAGAAACTGACTATATACTTCGGGATTTAGCGGTTCCCCGGCGACAGCGCAGTATTTGAGCTTGCTTAAATCATACTTGGTCAGGTCCTCTTTGATAAAGAATCTATATATTGTAGGCGGAGCACAGAAAGAAGTGACACCATGCTTTGCTATCACACTCAGCATTTCTTTAGGTACAAATTTGCTGTGGTCATATACAAACACAGCGCAACCGGAAAGCCACTGCCCGTATATTTTTCCCCATACTGCTTTTGCCCAGCCCGTATCAGCTACGGTAAGGTGCAATCCATCATCCTTGACATTCTGCCAGTATTTAGCTGTGAGAATATGTCCTAAAGGATATGAGAAATTATGCTGAACCATTTTTGGCATTCCTGTAGTGCCTGAAGTAAAGTAAAGCAGCATCATATCATCATTCTTTGTCGCTTCATCCCCCTGAGGTCTTGAGAAATTATCAGATGCGGCTTCAAGCTCCTTGCTAAAATCGAACCAGCCGTCCTTGCTTCCGCCGACAAGAGCTTTTACTTTTAGTGACGGCGATTTTTCAATTGAGTCTTCTATATGTCCAATAACTTCCGGATCTGCTACTGATACAATCATCTTAATATCTGCTGCATTATTTCTGTATGCTATATCCTTTTGTGTAAGCATATGTGTAGCAGGGATAGTTACTGCTCCGAGCTTATGAAGGGCAAGTATACAGAACCAGAACTCATAGCGCCTTTTAAGAATCAACATTACGGGATCACCTTTTTTGATACCCGCTTTCTTGAAAAAGTTGGCAGCCTTGTCGCTGTAATGCTTTAACTGTCCAAATGTAAATGTAGCTTCATTACCCTTTTCGTCGCACCAGACAATTGCAACCTTATCAGGTGTTTTTAATGCTATTTCATCAACTACATCAAAAGCAAAATTGAAATTTTCGGGAACCTTTATTTCAAAATTTTTTACAAAGTCTTCATATGAATCATAGTCTACGCGTGATACGTATTTTTCCAGTAACATTATATTAACCCTCCTAAATCACTATATAAATCCCATTAGAATATTATTGCCAGGAACTTGGCTTGTTTTCCGTCCAATGCCTTCATTCCGTGCTTCGCTGAAGAATCAAAGAATAAAGAATCGCCTTCATTCAGTACTATTTCATGACCATTAATAACAACCTTCAGAATTCCTTCCAATACATAGTTGAATTCCTGACCCGGATGAGTATTATAATGAACAGCCTCGCTTTCGGGATTTGGATCAACGGTTACCAAAAATGGTTCAGCCTTTTTATGAATAAAGTTATAAGCCAGACTTTGGTATATATACTGCTGACTTCTTTCGACACTTACACCTTTTCCTTTTCTGACAAGGGAATATGTATGAAGCTTTGGTCCTTCTCCGGTCAGGATAGCTGTGAGTTCTACATTAAACTTATTGGCAACTTCATATAGGAAACTGACAGGTATATCTACATTTCCGCTTTCATAATCCTGATAGGTTTCCTTAGAGATATTAAACTCCTGTGCCAAGCTCTCAAGTGACATGTTGGAAATTTCACGAAGCTCTTTGATTCTCGCAGCTATCAGCTTGATTTGATCTGACATAAAACCACCCTTTCATTATGATATCAATAAATTAACAGCTGTTTTTCACTGAAAAAAAGCATAAAATCCCATATTGATTAATTAATAATTATAATAGCATAGTATACCCCTAAAATAAAGGATAGAATGGAAGTATACAAAAAAGGTAGAAAAACGTAAAAAAAATTAATGATTATTAATTTTTACATTATGACATATTTTAGTCTCTTATAGCACAAAAATTCCAATATATTGTTGAACGGATACATTAGTTATGTTAAGATTAATCTAAATTAATAATTTACTATTCTTTTACCAAAAAAATAGGAGATGAGTAGTGTGTCTATAGCTCAAAGGATTTACCTTAGGATATTTGCTTTTATTGTCTTGTTTGTCGTCGGAAATATACTTAGTTCACGTTTTGGGGTACCAATTGTTGTTGTTTCTATTGCATTTGCGATTATTGTAGCTGTAATGGGTATAATGGAAGCAAGACATATTTTAACTCCTATAAAAAAGATTATTCAGATACTGGATAATACTTCAAGTTTTAATCTTACCCATGACTCTACTTATAACAAAATAAAAAGTAGAAAAGACGAAACAGGCGCTATTGCAAAGTCAGTTTCATCAATGAGAGGTTCCTTGAGGGATATTATTGAACTGCTTGTACAGTCCTCAAACAGCATAGCAAATAACGCTGTTACCGTTGAAGAAATGACCGAACAATTAAAGCAGAGAATAGAAGAAACAGCTATAACAACCGAACAGTTATCATCAAGTATGGAAGAGACGGCTGCAACTGCACAGGAAATAAATGCTACTGCACAGGAAATCGAGACTGCGGTCAATTCAATAGCCACAAGGGCAGGAGATGGGGCACTAGAGGCAAAGGATATAATGGAAAGAGCGGTAAAACTTAAGGAAGAAGCAGTAGATGCAAGTAAAAATGCCGATAATATCTATACTACCATGAAGCAGCAGCTTCAATCTGCTATAGAGCAGTCGCAGGAAGTTTCGAAAGTTGAAATGCTGGCACAGGCAATATTGCAGATTACCGGTCAAACCAACCTCCTTGCACTAAATGCAGCCATTGAGGCAGCGAGAGCCGGGGAAGCGGGAAAAGGGTTTGCAGTGGTCGCTGAAGAAATCAGAAAACTTGCAGAACAATCCTCAAAAACTGCATCAACTATTAAGAATATTATAAAGCCTGTTACAACATCGGTTGTGAATCTGTCGCAAAGTTCAAGTGAATTACTTGAATTTATAGATAAGGATGTAAATGCGGATTACCAGAAACTCATTGCAACTGCCGAACAGTATGCTAATGATGCAGAGAAATTTAATGGCCTTATGACCGATTTCAGTGCTACAGCTCAACAGCTCAACAGTTCAATTACAGGGGTCGTAAGTGCAATTCACGAGGTAAGCGCTACTTCTAATCAGGGAGCAGAGGGTATAGCAGAAATAAACAGGCAGACGGACGCCATAGAAGAAAAGATAAATGACGTTAAGCTCAGCACTGAAAAGAACATTTACAGTGCACAAAAGCTTAAGGAATTGGTTCAGAAGTTCAAACTTTAAAAATAGCAGCCTCCACGACTAAGTCAAGGAGGCTGTTTTGTTTTTTATTATGCTGATGAATTCTGCTGCAGCGTGGGAAAGAGGCATGTCCTTCATAGTTGCAATTCCAAGATTTCTTTCAGGCAGGTCTATATCAGTTTTAACTTGAAACAATTCTTTATTCCTTATGGATTCTTCAGCACTTTCTTTTAGCACATGAGCTATACCCAATCCGATTTTTGCAAATTCAACAAGCAAATCAATACTTTCCAGTTCGAGCTCGGGTGTCGGGTTTATTCCATATCTGCCTAGAACGGAATCAAGATTGCGGCGGGTTGCACTATCTTTTTCAAGCATCAGAAGAGGATAACCGGCTAAATCCCGTATGCCTACTTTTTTATTTTTAAGTTGTGAAAATTTGTTGCAGGCAACAAAAATATCCTGTACCGGAATGAAATCATCTACTGATATGCTTTGATCTGTGACGGGGAGAGTAACTATACCAACATCAATTATTCCTTTTTTAAGCGTGCTGAGTATTTGGGAAGATGTTCTGTTAATTACCTGAATCTTTACTTTGGGGTACAGCCTGCTGTAATTTTCAAGATGAGGTATCAGAAAGTACTTGCATATTGTATCTCCGACGCCGATTCTGATTTCCCCGGCACTCATGTTTTGTATTTCTGATAGTTTGGATTCAGCAATCTTTATAAAATTGAAGGCTTGTTCGATATGCTTGAAAAGAAGCTCGCCTTCCCGTGTCAATTTCACACTGCGTGTCTTACGGTGAAAAAGCGGGCTTCCCAATTTCTCTTCCAGATTCTTTATTGATTGGCTGACAGCAGATTGTGATATGAAAAGCTGCTCTGCTGCGGTAGAAAAACTGCCGTATTTGCCTGCATAATAAAAGATTTTGTATAGTTCGAAATTTATATCCATAAGCACACCTTATTATTAATATTAATAATATTAATTTTACTTATTCATTATATAATATTATAATGTTAATAAACAAGAAAAACTCTGCTTATGTTAAACAAATTTAATATATAAAGTGAGGTACGGTTATGGGGAGTGTTAAGCGTATTTTTGTAGAAAAGAAAAAAGGCTACGATGTCGAGACTAAAGGTTTGTATAAGGATTTTAAAAATAATCTGGGAATAAACGGCCTGAAGTCGGTCAGAATAGTGAACAGGTATGATGTGGAAGGAATAAGCGACGATGTATACCAAAAATCACGGAATATTATCTTTTCAGAACCTCCTGTAGATTCCGTATATGACGAAAAAATTGAATTGGGTGAAGATTCAAGGGTAATAGCTATAGAATACCTTCCCGGACAATATGATCAGAGGGCTGATTCGGCAGCACAGTGTATACAGATATTGACCGAGGGAGACAGGCCGAGGACTAAAGCGGCAAAACTGATAATTCTTGATGGCAACATTTCGGATGAAGATTATGGAAAAATTAAAGATTATTGCATAAACCCTGTTGAATGCCAGGAAGCATCAATGAAAAAGCCGGATACTCTTGATATGGAAGTGAAATTGCCTGATGATGTTGCGCTTATCGAAGGGTTTGTAAAAATGAATAATGAGGAAATTGAAGGCTTTATGAAAGAAATGGGCTTTGCCATGTCTTTGGAAGATCTGAAATTCTGTCAGGCTTATTTCAGGGATACAGAGAAGCGAGACCCTTCAGTTACGGAAATAAGGCTTATAGACACTTACTGGTCAGATCACTGCAGGCATACAACTTTCTTAACAAATATAGAAAATGTGGATATAGAACAGGGACATTACTCACATGCTGTAGAAGCTGCATATAAGGATTATCTTGAATCAAGGAAATTTGTCTATCAGGACAGGGATAAAGATATTTGCCTTATGGATTTGGCTACTATCGCCATGAAAGAGCTGAGAAAAAGAGGTAAGCTCGAAGATCTTGACGTATCTGATGAAATCAACGCATGCAGTATTGTTGTAAATGTTGATGTAAACGGTAAAATGGAAGAATGGCTTGTAATGTTCAAAAATGAAACACATAATCATCCTACTGAGATAGAGCCTTTCGGCGGAGCAGCGACATGTCTCGGCGGAGCTATAAGAGATCCACTGTCAGGCAGGGCTTATGTATATCAGGCTATGCGTGTAACAGGTAGTGGAGATCCAAGAACGAAGTTACAGGACACTATCCCGGGAAAGCTTCCTCAAAAGAAGATAACTACCGGAGCAGCTGCAGGGTACAGTTCTTATGGAAACCAGATAGGTTTGGCAACAGGGCAGGTTGCGGAAGTGTATGATGAAGGTTTTGTTGCAAAAAGGATGGAGATAGGTGCCGTTATGGGGGCGGCTCCAAAAAGAAATGTAGTAAGAGAGAAGCCAGAAGCCGGTGATGTAATAATATTGCTTGGCGGCAGGACAGGGCGTGACGGTTGCGGAGGCGCTACAGGCTCGTCAAAGGAACATACGGAAGAGTCTCTGCTGACCTGTGGGGCAGAAGTACAGAAGGGTAATCCTCCTACAGAAAGGAAGATACAGAGGTTATTCAGGAATCCATCAGTGAGTACAATGATAAAGAAGTGTAATGATTTTGGTGCCGGCGGAGTTTCTGTGGCTATTGGTGAGCTTGCAGACGCGCTTGATATAAATCTGGATGCTGTACCTAAGAAGTATGAAGGCCTGGATGGAACAGAGCTTGCCATATCAGAATCACAAGAGAGAATGGCTGTAGTTGTAAATAAAAAGGATGTTGATGCTTTTATAAAGGCAGCAGGGGAAGAAAATCTTGAAGCCGTATCTGTAGCGGTTGTTACTGACTCGGGAAGACTAAAGATGACCTGGAGAGGAAAGATAATCGTTAACATAAGCAGGGAGTTTCTGAATACTAATGGAGTTAAGCAAAACACAAAAGTGGAAATCGCGGTTCCGGATAAGGAGCAGAGTTTCTTTAACACTATACCTGAGGAAATAGTGCAATGCGGTAATGATATAAATGGTGCCTGGATAAAGAATTTACAGATGCTGAATGTTTGCAGTAAAAAAGGACTTGTAGAAAGATTTGACAGTACAATAGGTGCAGGTACGGTACTTATGCCTTTTGGGGGAAAATATCAGTTAAGTCCTGCTGAGGGTATGGTTGCAAAGATTCCCGTACAGGAGGGCAATACCAATACAGGAACTGTCATGACCTATGGCTATAATCCTTCCATAGCGAAATGGAGTCCTTTTCACGGCGCGCTCTATGCAGTAATAGAAGCAGTTGCTAAAATAGTGGCAATAGGCGGAGATTATAAGAAAATCAGGCTTACACTGCAGGAGTACTTTGAGAAGCTTGGCAAGGATGCAAAAAAGTGGGGAAAACCCTTCAGTGCTCTTTTAGGAGCGTATTACGCGCAAATGAAGCTGGGAATACCTGCAATAGGCGGTAAAGACAGCATGTCCGGAACTTTTAAGGATATGACGGTGCCACCGACACTTGTTGCTTTTGCTGTAGATATAATTGATGTTAACTATGTAATTTCTACAGAGTTTAAGAACACAGGCAGCAAGGTTGTTCTTATACCTTTAAGACGTGATGAGAATGATATGCCTGACTTTGAGCAGCTGGCAGCAAACTACTCCAGAATACACGAACTTATAAGAGATAAAGCTGTCCTGGCCTCCTGTACTATAAAAGCGGGCGGCCTTGCAGAAGCTATAAGCAGCATGTGCTTCGGAAACCTTATAGGATTCAGGGCCGAGGAAAATATGAGTATAAAAAGCCTTTTTGCTGCAGAATATGGCTCGATAGTTTTGGAAATGGGTGCAGGAGTAGATTTAAGCCGGTTATTTAAAGGTGTGGAATACAGAGTTATCGGTACTACACAGGCTGAAGAAAGTATAGAAATAAATGGGGAAGTTATCCGCCTGGAAACTGCGATGGCAAAATGGGAAGAACCTTTAGAGAAGATATTCCCTACAAGGGTGGAAGAGATTAGTGAGGAACCCAAACAATATAATTTTGATAAGTTTGCTTCGGTAAAATCAGGTATGGTAGTAGCAAAACCAAGAGTATTCATACCAGTATTCCCAGGAACAAATTGTGAATATGATACCGCAAGAGTTTTTGAAAAAGCAGGTGCGGTGGTTGATACTTTTGTTGTCAGGAACTTGTCTTCTGCAGATATTGAACAATCAATAGAGCTAATGGTTAAGAAGATAGAAAACTCACAGATAATTATGATACCAGGTGGCTTTAGTGCAGGTGACGAGCCTGACGGTTCGGGAAAATTCATAGCTACAGCATTCAGGAACCCGTATGTCAAGGATGCAGTGATGAAGCTTCTGAAGCAGAGAGATGGCTTGATGCTGGGAATATGCAATGGGTTCCAGGCGCTTATTAAACTGGGACTGGTTCCATATGGAGAGATAAGGGATATTACAGAAAATTGCCCTACTTTGACATATAATACAATAGGAAGACATGTTTCATGCATGGTCAGAACAAAAGTAGTTTCCAGGATTTCACCATGGCTTGCAAATGTCCATCTTGGAGAGACTCATACTATAGCTGTATCCCATGGCGAGGGCAGGTTTATTGCAAATCCTGAAATACTTGCAGAACTTGAGAAGAACGGACAGGTTGCAACACAATATGTTGACCTGAAAGGAAATGCAACCTATGATATAAGATTCAATCCCAACGGATCGGTTGATGCAATAGAAGGTATTACAAGTCCGGATGGCAGGGTGTTTGGCAAGATGGGACATTCAGAGAGGTTGGGGTCAAATATAGTGAAAAATGTACCGGGAGAAAAAGATCAAAGGATATTTGAAGCCGGTGTAAATTATTTTAGATAAGACCAGTGGTAATATTAAGGAAAACAGCTTTTATAAAAGCTGTTTTCTTTTTTTGTCAATAATCTTCTCTCCCGTAAGAGAACATTTGTTTTTTGCACTAGCAGAGTTTATTTGCCTGATGCACTGCCTATTCCCTTAAGTACCTTTTTCATATTATCAGTTACATTTATGCTACCGTCAGGCATAACCCACAAGGCATCTACACCTTCCATATCTTCTATCAGTTTACGGCTTTCGTCATATGGAAGCAAAAAGGCTGTTGTAGACATGAAATCTGCCAGTCCGGAATCTTTTGTCATAATAGTGACCGAGCGATAATGATTTGCAGGCAAAAGTGTAACAGGGTCAATGATATGGTGGATAATTTGTCCGTTAACCTTGTAATTACGTTGGTAATCTCCACTGGTAACCAGTGAAGCATCAGTCATATATACTATATCCAGGTTTGTACTTTCATGAATATTATCGTTGGAATTAGGGTCCTGGATACCTATGCCCCACTTGTTGCGGGTGCCATCCATAGGTTTTCCCACTGTGCGTACATTTCCCCCGCTGCTTATTATGAATGATGTAAAGCCTGCACTTGATAGCTCTCTGGCTACTACCTCAGTTGCATAGCCTTTGGCTACCGCTCCTATATCAAGACTCATACCAGCCTCTTTAAGAAATACAGTTTTTTTGGATACACTTATCTCTATTTTATCAATGTCTGTTTTTAGTGCTGCTTTTTTTAGAGATTCCATATCGGGCAAACGGGCATGCTCAGGAGTATTTCTGCCTTCTTCACGATAATCATGCCATATGGAAAGAACCGGGCCAAGTGCAATATTAACCTTTCCTCCTGTTTTTCCATACATCTCCTTTGAGAACAGGATCAGATCGATTATTTCTTGCTGAACTTCTACAGGTTTATTACCCGCATTGTCGTTTATAGTTTTTATATTACTGATACCGTCATAAGAAGAATATTTATCATAAAGTTTGTGAAGATATTCAAATCTGGCCTGACCTTTTTTGGCCATATCTTCAAACTGGCTTTCGTTTTCGGCATAACCCATAAACTGAATCATGGTATCAAAAGCACCCAGGAACTCGTAGCTATACTTATGATACTTACGGTTTTCAGGTTTTGTTGCAGTACAGCCTGTAACTAACAGTAGAACAGCAAGGAAAAATACTCCTAACCTTACCAAAATAATCACCCCGGTTTATTGTAACATGCAATTTATATCAAATGAAAGTAAATGCAAACCCCTCCTGATTAGGGAGGGGTTTGGCGTACTTTCGTTTCAAAAGACTTACTTAGCGTTTTTAAAAGCTTCTTCTACAGCAAATATGTAGTCTTCAACAGATACTGTAACTTTGGAAGTAAGATCTGCCACATCAGGAACGTTCTTGTGATTTTCATCAACTTCTTTTACCTTCATGGCTTTTATTTCATCAACAGTTTTACCAACCATCCACTTTTCGAGTTCTGCAATCTGTTCAAACCATTCCTTGCCGATTTTTGATGCTTTGATCATGCCGTAATCTTTGCCGAGTTCAACCTTGGTTTTTCCTTTTACACTTTTATCAGACTTGATTTTTCCAGCTGTATCAAATGCGACTTTTGTCTGTGCATTATCAATTGACACGCTTAGTATTTTACCATTTGAATCGAAGGAAACTGCTGCCATTACGGTATCTACCTGTGCATTTCCATCTTTCTCAGCTGTTGCATCAGCTGATTTTGAAATGGATACAGTGTGACCGATTCCGGTCTTTATACCCCCTGTAGAAGCTCCACATCCTGCCAGCAGCAAAAGTCCCATTGTCAATGCAATTAATTTTTTCATGTAAATCTCCTCCTAAATATTGATATATGTTGTAAACCCCTTGCAGGATTACAGCCAGATGAGTTTATTCTTAATCTTTATTCAGATCTGCGAAGGCTGCCCTTGAAGAATAACCTTATTTTTCTGTTTTTCCAGAAATAGTCCCAGAGATTATTGATATAAGGTATTGCGTAGTAATCTATTCCAAATGCACGACCTGCTCCTCCCATTACAGCGATAGAGGCGAACAGCATCCACCAGGTTTTTTCATAAATGCCTGTTGAGGTAAGAAACATTGTCATAAGAGCGAATGAGATAAATGATCCTACAAATGTAAATGCTCCGCCTATAAGCATGAGACCGACAGTTATTTCTAAGATTACAACCATTACCTGAAAGAACATAGCTACTGTATCGTTGGCCAGAACTATATTCTGTAGGAACCACGGTACAAGATTGAAATCTCCTATATGGAGAATATCAAGCTTTGCAAAAGTATCAGTGGAAATAACATTTCCTTCAACCAATCTGCTTTCTTTACCGAGCAGAAAATTTATTATACCTATGTCAAATTTGAAAATATCATCCATTCTTGATATATACGCCCCTGCATTTGATGCAGAAGATGTGGCATCGGAAGACATACCAAGAAAGCCAGCCAGCTTTGAAGATGAAAGCCAACCTTCATTTACCTTCTTAATACCTTCTACTAACCAGATAACTCCCAGGAATATTCTCAGCGGGGTAAGCCACCATGCCTGCAACCTTGTTGACCAGTGCTTTTCAGGCAGAATTTTACTTTGCTTGCGTTCCAGAAGTTCATGATACAGATACTTCATTACACCCCTGAATCCTGTAATTTCCCACAGGTAGTGAATGTTAACCATATACTTCATTATTATTGAAAGCCAGACTGGCAGGATTTTCCCCATGATTTCCGAAACGGCAAAATAATTGCCTATGCATACCATGGTGCCGTGAATCTTTACTTTGACCTTTTCCTGTTCTTTACCCCTTATCGTCTTCAATATATTTTTGGCTACGCAGCGTGCAGTCTGAATAGCATTTTCAACCATAGCAGGGTATTCTTTGCACTCATTGTCGAGACAGGCGGTTACATCTCCTACTGCATAGACATTTTCATATTTTGTGCGGCAGTATTCATCAACCTTAAGTCTCTTTGCACGGCCGTGAGTTTCCAGAGGTGTCTGGTCAACAACTTCATTTGATCTTATTCCGGCAGCCCAGATTAGCGTGTTTGTATGAACAAAGCCGTTTCCTGTAGCGAAACCTTCTTCAGTAACCTCTTTAATTGGAGTATTAAGCATTATTTCAATGCCAAGTTTTTTCTCCATATATTTATGAGAAATACGGGAGTTCTTTTCTTTAAGAACACTTAAAACACGCGGAAGCATGTCAACCAGGACGAGCCTGATTTCCTTGCGATTGATGCCGTGTTCTTTTGCCAGGTCCCTGGTCCAGTGAGCAAGTTCACCAATCATTTCAACTCCAGTAAAGCCTGCACCGCCCACAGTAAAAGTCAGAAGTTTCTTACGTACTGATTCGTTTTTTTCCTGTGAAGCCAGCAGAAAACATCTTTTGATATGTTCACGTATTTTTACAGCATCATCAAAGGACCACAGAGTAAAGGCATTCTCTTTCAGACCGGGAATACCGAAAAAATTAGGTGTACTTCCCATTGCCAATATAAGATAATCATAGGTATATTCACTTTTTATTGATGATACTTTATTGCCTGTAAAATCAAAAGAAGATATGTCATCACATACTACATTGACACCGGTATATCCGAAAATACGGTTTAAGGGTATGCGTACAGCTTCCTCTGAAACACGGTTACCTGCGACTTCATGCAATTCTGTAAGAAGGGTATGGTAATTATTTCTGTCAATCAGGGTGATTTCCAGGTCATCCCTCTTTTTCATCCTGTTAAGCGAGAGGGCAGCCTCAATCCCTGCATAGCCCGCACCAACAATTACTATCTTTTTAGCCATGTTTTTTCCCCCGTAAAGCATTTTATTTTTAATGTAAAGCATAGAAAGTATCGTTCATCAGATGTACAAGAAACTTGGGAAAAATTGTACAGCAAGCCTGAGAAACATGCTATGCATAAACAATTTCTTTTACTTTCACAGCTTAACTTAAAATTATTTTTTCCTATACACTTAATTACCAAAATTTAGATAAATCTGATCACTTTGTTATGCTTAACTGTATTTTCCCTTTTTGTGCCATTCAAAACATTTTTCCGTTACTTGCTTTTATACTGTAATTATATATTATTAATATGATAGGATTAATAATATATTAAGATATAGTTAGTTAAAGTTTATAAAGCTATAGCAGGGAGTCTGGATATCTAGACAGTATTTTCTGCTAATACCTTTATAACCTCCGGTTTATATGTTTATCCATTTATTGTGTGATGTAAGCCATTTGGTGAATTTGTTGAACATCTTAACTATAGATGATTTAATATCTGTAATATTCTGAAAGTTTACATAAGAGTCTGAACATGTTATAATATATCATATAATTCCGTTTCTTACAACATAATGTTAAAAAAATATCAAGTATTTAAGATTCAGGATGGCTTGTGAGTTTATGCTCTAAACCATCCTGAGTTTTTTATATTAAAGATACTTTATTTTCCCTTAACCAAGTGTCTACCTGGATAAGGTATGCATACATCTGCGGAGCTGCCATCAGCTGGCCAAACCAGGGTTCACCGTAATCCGACATGCTACCTGACTGTGCTTTTAGGAATTTATTATTTACTAGAGGCAGAATAGGGGAGTTTCTATCATTTAAAATTTCTGTAAGCCATTTTACTACTGCTTTTTCATAAGCCGGATTATGTGTTTTGGGATAAGGACTCTTTTTGCGGTAAAGCACATCATCGGGTAAAATGTTTTCCAAAGCCTTCCTCAGAAGCCCCTTTTCACGACCACCCAATGCCTTCATAGCCCAGGGGATATTCCATACATATTCAACTAGTCTGTGGTCGCAATATGGCACCCTGACTTCCAATCCGTGCGCCATACTCATTCTGTCTTTCCTGTCAAGCAGCACAGACATGAACCACACTATATTCAAATAAAACAGCTCTCTTTTCCTGGCTTCCAACGAATCTTCTTCTTTAAGCCGGGGAACTTCTTTCAAGGTTTCCTGGTACCGTCTTTCGATATACTCTGCTGCATTTATCGCTTCATTTAGTTCGGGTGAAAAATAATTTGTTCTTTCACTTAAGGATCCTGACCATGGAAAAGTACTGGCATTAAGTGCGTCTTCCCTATGAAACCAGGGATAACCGCCAAAAACTTCATCAGCACACTCACCGGAAAGTGCAACGGTTGAAGTTTTCTTTACCTCCCTGCAAAATAACCAAAGAGAAGAATCTATATCGGCCATGCCAGGTAAATCGCGGGCTTTAACTGCATCAGACAATGCATCTGTAAGTTGGTTTGTATCAATAGTAATGTAATGGTGTTGCGTATCAAACTCATGGGAAATGCGCCTTATCCATGGAGCATCCGAATTTGGTTGGAAGATGCCCGGTTTGAAGTATTTTTCATTGTCAAGATAATCAATGGAAAAAGTGTTCAGTTTACCTTTAGCTTTTTGGGTAAAGTGTTTTGAAGCTAACGCTGTTATTGCACTTGAGTCAAGTCCACCGGACAAAAATGTACACACAGGAACATCAGATATAAGTTGACGCTCAATAGTATCAGTAACGAGATATCTTACTTTTTCTATTGTAGTATCAAGATTATCTGTATGGGGCCTACTTTCCAATGACCAGTACTTGCGATGTCGTATTCCGGTAGAGTCAAACAGCAGATAGTGGGCCGGCTTTACTTCAAATATATTTTTGAATACGCCATGACCTGGGGTTCTGGCTGGCCCTAAAGCAAAGATTTCAGCCAGTCCTTCTGAAGTAAGCTCAGGCTTAATATTGGGATGGGCAAGAAGCGATTTCAACTCTGAGGCAAAAATCAAGGAACTTCCTCGGAGAGCGTAGAATAATGGCTTTACCCCGAATCTATCACGGGCAAGAAATATGCTTTGAGTTTTTTCATCCCATATTGCAAAGGCATATATGCCATTTAGATGATCTACACACTGATTTCCCCATTCCAGATATGAAACTAGTAAAACTTCCGTATCTGATTTGCTTATAAAAATATGCCCCAGGTCTTCCAATTCTTCACGAAGGTCTTTTGTATTGTATAGTTCACCGTTATAAGTAATAACATAATTAAAGCTGCCCCTTTGGCGTATCATTGGCTGACGGCCTCCTGAGGGATCTACTACGACCAGGCGTCTGTGGGCTATTATTGCATGCTTGGCAAGCCAGATACCCGATGCATCAGGCCCTCTGGGCGATAGTTTTTGAGACATGGCTTCTAAAATACTCTGTTGCTGTGACAGGTCTTCTTTTAAGTCAATCCATCCTGCGATACCACACATTTACGATCACTCCTATCTAAATAATAAAAAAAGATGCCCTGAGAGTAGGGCACCATTGCCTGTTACCAATTGATAATCAGTATCATTTATTATGTTTAGTATAATATATTCACTGATTGAGTTTTGGTGAATAGTATTCAATAATTTACCCAAAGTAGGTATATTTTCTTTATTAGTGTATTTTTACTCAAGTTATGAAAATTATATTATGGAAAAACTGTAGAGTTTCTTGGTCCGGGGGAAGTAAGTAAATCCATTGTTTGAGCAGTAGCGGGTTTGGATTTGCCTGAGCTAAATTTTGAGGCTTCAAGTCTTGTAATCTAGGTAATTATAGGTACTTAGGTCATACATAGAAATACGCTAAGTTTTGCAACTTATATTACAAAAAAAATGTTAGCATTATTTTTTTTGGGTATATTTATAGTAACTAATATATTAACAATCATCTGAGACTGCTGGGAATTACATTTACCTAGCGCAGCGTGTTAAGTCGGAGGGAGGAATACACAATGATAAGTGCCAAAATTGAAAAGCTTCTAAATGAACAGGTGGTTAAGGAATTTTATTCAGCATATTTATATTTATCAATAGAAGCTTATTTTACATCTCTTAATCTGAATGGGTTTGCAAACTGGTTCAGGATACAGGCACAGGAGGAACGCGACCATGCGATTATGTTCTTCAATTACATACACAGGGTTGGGGGGAAAGTATCACTTGGAAAGATTGATGCGCCAAAAGTTGATTTTTCTTCTTTGGAAGAAGCGTTGAGAGATACCTTAGAACACGAACAGTTTGTGACGAAATCCATATACAGCATTGTTGACATGGCAATAGAGGAGAAAGACCATAAGACAAATTCATTTCTCCAATGGTTTGTCAATGAACAGGTTGAAGAAGAAGAGAATGCCGATGCAAATCTGAAAAAAGTGCAGTTGGTGGGAAATGACGGAAAGGGAATTCTTATGCTGGATGCAGAAATGGCTCAGAGAGTATATTCTCCTCCTGCTGTTGCTCAAGCGTAAAAGAGCTGCCGAGAATGAAGTAATTTATTAAAGCTCCCTGGAATAAAATGTAATATTATTATTCCGGGGAGTTGTTTTATGAAAGTATATATTTTAAACCGTAAAGTTCTTATAAAAGCAAGTATTTTTTTATTTATCGCTATTGTTTTGTTAATTGCAGTTCCAATACTGATAAGTTCGGACACAGCACAAGTTTTTTCCCAAAAACGTCTGCTCCCGATATACTCTGTAGAAAGCAAGGATAAAACAGCATCGATAACTTTTGACTGTGCCTGGGGAGCTGGGGATATACCGGATATTTTAAATACATTAAGAAGTGAGGAAATTAAAGCAACATTTTTTATTGTCGGACAATGGGCTGAAAGATTTCCTGACTCAGTGAAAATGATTGCAGCCGAAGGTCATGATTTAGCAAATCATTCATACTCGCATCTGCGTATGGGCGCTATTGATAAGAACAGGATCAGGAGTGAGATTGCCAAATGCGGAGAGAAACTGGAGAGTATCAGCGGAAGCAAGGTTGATTTATTCAGGCCTCCCTATGGTGAGTATAATGATCATGTAATCAGTATAGCTCGGGAACTGGGGTATTTTACAATACAGTGGAATGTGGACACAATTTCGATAGTATAACTACCAGTAAACTGTTAGAGAAATTGATTCAAGCTTGGTCTAATCTGCTCCCTCCTTATGGATACACCTTCTTTAACCTCTTCTTAAGGATATACTCCGTAATTCAATATGGCTCTGCATTTATTAATTGACTTTATTATGCATTTTATCATTGGTATCTACATTTTTCTTGATATATTTACATATAGAGGAAAATAATATATAATAAATGCAGACATAAAAAATTCCAATAATACATAATCAAGGATAATTTAATACTGTTTTGAAATTCTAGAGTATTTAAGATCGCTTTAATAGAGGTACCAGAGGTTTTTACCACCTCCAATATTACTGGCCGTTTACAACTTTATTGTTTGTAAAGGTATTCATTTCCAAGAAAGTCGTGAAGACAAGCATAGCCTGTTTTAAGAAATTTCCGTTACTTAGACTCATCCTATTCATTTCATAGTCCGGAAGGTTTTCTGCATTTGCCTATGAATTCAAAGGGTTTTTACCAAACCAATTTTGAATAAATGAAAGCCAAATTTTTACAAGGGGGTTAACGTATGATATTAAGTAAATTTTCAAAGAGGTTGAACAAATGGCTGGCGGTGGTACTCACAGTTGTACTGCTACTTATGTCCTCACTGGTGATACCAGCAGGGGTGAGCGGGCCTGCAGCTGTTATTGCTCCCCTAAAGGCTTATGCCGCTGCTGACTCAAGTCTGATAGCCTACTATAAGTTTGATGACAACACAAATGATAGTTCGGGCAATGGACACAACGGTACGCAGAACGGCGGGGTGCAGTATGTACGGGGTGTGTCAGGCAAAGCTGCGCAGTTTGACGGTGTGGATGATTACATAAACGCCGGAACTTTTTCTGAAAGCTTTTTAAACGGGATGACTGTGAGTGTGTGGGCAAGGTTTGACACCACAGCAGCCGGGCATTCACAGAGAATCATCGATTTTGGGCAGGGACAAGCTAGTAATAATATAATTTTTGCACAGTATAACACCGGTTCGGATATTTATTTTGAGGCATTTAGCTCATCCGAAAGCAAAGTGATAGCTCAAAATGCTATTGAAACAGGAATTTTTAAAAACTATGTCGCGAGTGCTTCGCGTACTGCTGACGGGAAATACAAAGTAAACTTATATGTAAATGGAGTAAAACAATCCACATCAATAACGGATACCAGTGTACCTGCTGCTGTAACAAGAACGCTATGCTATATAGGCAAAAGCAACTGGAATATGGATACTCTCTTTAAAGGTGCCATGGACGAATTGAAGATTTACAATAAGGCTTTAACTGAGGAGGAAGTCAAGCTACTTCAGAATACTCCCCTAATAAATAAGAACGGATTCAAGAACGGGGGTATTTCAACTCAATTATATGAATCTATGTGGAATCCATGGGAAAACTTGGCCGGAACGACGGACTCAAACCCCTGTGCGGTTTCCTGGAGTCACGATAGAACAGATGTTTTCGTAAAAGGCAAAGATAATGCTTTATGGCATAGGTTATACGACGGAGTATGGCATAATTGGAGAAGTCTGGGAGGGACTATTGTGTCGGATCCGACAGCAGTTTCCTGGAGCGAAGGGAGAATTGATGTATTTGCCAAAGGCAGTGATGGCAACCTGGGGCATATATGGTATGACACCGGAAAGTGGAATAGCTGGGAGTCCCTCGGAATAGCAGGTGGGGGAATAGCTTCTCCGGCGTCTGTTGTTAGTCAGGGCCAAGGAAAGCTTGATGTGTTTATTAGGGGAAGTGACAATGCCCTATACCAGAAAAGTTATGCAAACAACTCATGGGGTAATTGGGTCCAGCGTTCCACGGGCTTAACGTCAGATCCTTGTGCAGTTGTGCGGGGAAGCGGAAAAATTGATGTATTTGCTAGGGGTGCAGGCAATGCTTTATACTGCATAAGGTATCAAAACAATGCCTGGGGTGCATGGACTTCTCTTGGAGGTGTGATAAGCTCAAAACCTAATGCAGTTTCCTGGGGCGAAGGCAGGGTTGATGTATTTGCTAGAGGCACAGACAATGCCATGTGGCATATGTGCTATGACGGTGCAGCATGGGGAACCTGGAAGGGGCTTGGGACAGTAGACGAGGACGGTGGAATTGATTCAGAGGCAGCTGCTGTATCTCTCGGCAGCGGCAAGCTTAACGTATTTGCCAGAGGAAAGAATTACATGTATCACCAGTACTATGACGGAAGCTGGCACGGGTGGGAAACTTTCGGTGGAAAGGCAAAGACCAATTTGTGCGCTGTTTCAAACGGAGCAGGCAGGATCGGTGTTTTTGCAGGCGGGGAGAAAGATGCGCTTATGCATCGGTTTTGGCAAGGAACGGATTTCCTCACAAAAACCGATATTGGTTTGCCTTCACCGTCAGGTACTGTGTCGTATAAGCAAGATACAGGTGAATATACTGTAGCAGCCGGAGGAACAGATATAGAGGGGATAACAGATCAGTTTACCTTTCTGAATAAAAAGTCTACCGGAGATGCGATGTGTACAGTGAGGCTCAATTCCCAGACTAACACAAACCCATGGGCTAAAGCCGGTCTAATGTTCAGGGAAAATCTTAATGCAAACAGTAAATTTGTTGACTTTGTTGCAACTCCCGGCAATGGTCTCAACCTGCAATGGCGAAGTGTAACGGGAGGAGGTTGCAGCAGTATCCCTCTAGGTGCTTATAGTTTCCCTTTGTACCTCAGGCTGATCAGAAACGGAACGACTTTTACAGCCTATACATCACAAGATGGAATAACCTGGGGAAATCCTCTTGGCACAATAGATGTGAATATGGGAGAATATGCCGAGGCAGGTGTCTGCATAGCTTCACACAGTAATGGTACAGCTTCAACGGTGGTATTTGACAGTGTACAAATAGACTCATCACCGGATGTTTGGCGATGGTCCCAAAATGACATAGGCGGTCCAGCACCGGCGGGTGTTGTTTCATATGAGCGTGAAAATGGGCGATTTACCATATCTGCAGGTGGGACTGATATAGAGGGAGGCAGTGATCAATTCACATATGAAAGCCAGGAAGCAAATGGTGATGCTACAATCATTGCAAGGGTGACTTCACAGACAAACACAAACCCATGGGCTAAAGCCGGTATAATGTTCCGTGAATCTAATGAAGCCAACAGTAAATGTGTCCAGCTTGTAGTAACTCCCGGCAATGGGTTAAGCCTGCAATGGAGAGACCAGTACGGATACGGTTCCCAAAGTCTGGGTGCGTGTACGCTGCCTGTGTATATAAAGCTTGTAAGAAACAATGCCGTATTTACCGCATATAAGTCAAATGATGGAGTGGCATGGGGAGAATCACTTAGAAGCCATAATGACAGCCAGATGCCTGCAAATATACGCGCAGGACTTTGTGTGACATCTCATAATAATGGAAATGCATCTACGGCACAGTTTGACAATGTAAGTGTAAGCTCGCTTCCTATACCCTGGAAAACTCATGTTATAGGTTCTTCGTCACTTGGAACTGCTTCCTACAACCAGGTTGACGGTAAATTTATTCTGGATAATAAAGGTGCTGGCATAGGCGGGACAAGTGATCAGTTTACATTTGCCGATCAGGAGGCAGCAAGCAGTGTAAGCGGCAGGATATCAGTTGCTGCGAGAATATCGTCGAAATCGTCAGGTTCTAAAGCAGGGATTATGATAAGGGAATCTACTGCAGCAGACAGCAAATTTGTGAGCCTGGTAGTTGACAATACCAATTTGTATATGCAGTGGAGGGATGTTAAAGGGTCAACCATTGGGCAAGTAAGTATTGGTACCTATACCGGTTTTCCGATTTATCTGAAGCTTGAAAAATCGAATGAATATTATTACGCCTATAGGTCAGCAGATGGAGTCAGCTGGGGTAACTGCCTGCAAAGCCATAGTCAATCAACAGCCTTTGGGAATATAAGGGCGGGGCTTTGCCTCACGTCCTGTTCTACCACTACAGCTGGTACTGCAGCTATAGATTGTGTGGATGTGGAGCACTTAACAGACTCAGATTATAAAGCCGTAAAACTCGGCTTGCCCGGTGTTTATGCACCGACAGGCAACTACTCAAGGACCGATGTAGACATGAATATACCGTCACCGGCAATGGACATCTCCATGAGACGCACATATAATTCGGAAGGTGGCAGTCACTATCATTGGGGATTCGGAACTGGATGGACCTTTGGCTATCAGGGTGAAATTGAGGCTTACAATGAATACGATGCTGTAAAAGTGTTTTTACCTGACGGAAGTATGCAGGCATACAGGAAAAATAGCGATTACGGCAAGTATATATCTCTTTCAGGGTCAAACTATATTCTGACAAAACCGAAAGACAACCAGTTTGAAATGGAAGATAAAAGTTCACACATCAAGTATGTATTTGGAGACATACAGTCCAACTCGCATTATCTCCTGACGCAAATAATAGACAGGAACAATAATACAATAACAATAAATTATAGTAATAATAGGATACAGAATATAGTTGACCAGATGGGCAGGGTATATGATGTGACATATGAAATATTACCAAATATTATGCCCACATATTATGGTATCACATCTATAACGGGCTACACTGACTTGAGCCGCAGAGTGTCGAGATTCAGTCTTAATTACACATACGATGATTCAGGAAGGCTTCATACAGCATCCGATGCAATAGCAAATAATGTGATGACGTATATTTACGACAGCAAGGATGAGCTGACTCAGGTGAAAGATAGGAAAGGCAATAGTATAGTGCAAAACATCATATATGATACATCGCAATATGGAAAGGTAACCAGCATAACTGACAAATATAATTGCATCCACACATATGACTATACGGGCAACGTAGGCTATTTTGGGGGTACGGGAAAGGTTGCTGTGACAGATGATCCTTCAGGAACAGCGCCCAGAAGGAAAATAATCTATTACAACCAGAATTATAATGTAATAGCTATGGCAGACGCTTTGGGTAAAATGTCACATACAGACTACAAAATGGACTCAGGCGGGTATGATGACGTAAAGTGGTCTTCAGACAGCAACCGAGATATCAAGGCAAATTGCTTTGATATCAACGATAACCCCATAGAAATTGTAGATGATGATGGGAGCAGAAATACATTTGAATATGATACGAATACAAACAACCTTACGAGGACGGGTAAACTGGAAAATGAAGCTTTTGACGGACAGACAGGAGACATGTACGCACAGTATTTCTATGACAGCAGTAACAATATTAAGAAAGCTGTAAAGCCACTTAACGGCACTGATGTATATAAAAATGACGGAAGTGATGATAACTCAAAATTTGCCATAACTCTGTACGATTATACCACAGCCGGGAGTATCAGTGGACTTTTAAGAACAGTTACAGATCCTGAGGGGAATATTACAACCTATAAATATGATTCAAACGGGTATTTGAGCTCTGTAGTTGATCCTGAAAACAATGCTACTAAGTACACATATAACAGGTTTGGCTGCCTGGAAATGATGGAATCTCCTTTGGGAAGCAGCTATACCACCGTCTATACCTATGATAAAAACGGAAGGCTTGTGAAGAAAGTTACTTCCGGTGACGGCACGACTGAGACTACCAGGATAGTCTACGATGCCAACGGCAATATAGTAAAGTTAGTACAGCCTAAAGCATATCAGGAGAATGAAGATAATCTTGACGGCAATGATTATGACTCTGACAATTCCAGTACAGGCTATTGGATGTATTTCTACTACATATTTGGAAAGGTAGGATCAGTAGTTGATCCAGAACGAAATACAATAAATTATAGCTATAACAAATTCGGCAAGTTGACAGACAAACTAATGCCTGATGGGAGAGCATATAGGTACGAATATGATGTGCTTGATAGGCCTATTAAAGTATACTACGGGGAAGGCTATACCACTCCGAATGGATTGCTGGAGGAATATACCTATGTCCCACTGCTTGGCGGTAAGGAGAAAATAACTGTTACAAAACACTCAAGTGATCCAGAAAGCTCCAAAACAGTATATGTATACGACCACAGTAAAGGAAGGCTTTTAGAAAAGCATAACCCCAATGGTGCGGCAGCAATGGCAGAGTATACGGTTTCCGGTGCAATTAAGACTGCCTCAAATGAAAAAGGTTGGGCGTCATACTATCAGTATGACGGCATGGGAAGGATGATATCAAGGTGGACGCCATCTACCGAAACAGATGGTATAGTCAGGTACAGGAATACCCAGGTAGTGTATGATAAAGCAGGAAAGGTGCAGCAGGTTAAAACCGGGAAAAATGAGGTAGAAGCTTTCAGCACTCCTTTGCCTTTGGAGGTCATAACGCAAAACTATGAATATTATAAGGATGGCAAGCTGCTCAGGGAGAAAGACAGTGCAGGAAGAAAGACCGAGTACTATTACGATGCCGGCAGGAATTTAACAAAGGTGGATACCTACATAAACTACCAGGACAGGAAGAACACCATAGAATACACCTATAATCACATGGATAAGCCTGTAAAGAAAGAAATCCATGTAGAAGCAGGGGATATTTATGGCAATACTTTTGGAAATACGACGGACTCAATATATACAACCTCATACACCTATGACTCCAACGGCAATATGGCAACTGCTACTACACCTGACAATGTAACTACAACCTATACCTATGACCAGATGGACAGGCTCACAGTCGTAAGCCAGCCGGGATTGGATGAAAACAACCAGGCAGTGATCATATCAACTTCCACTACTTATGACTGGGAAGGTAAGCCGTTAACGGTGACAGATGCAAACAACAGGACAACCACTTATAAATATAATATGATGGGATGGTTGGAGACGGTAACAGATGCACTTAATGGCGTAACTGCGTACTACTATGACATAGCCGGAAGGATGACTGCAACAGTGTCACCCAGGAACTATGGAAAAAATGCTGTAAACGGTACTGACACCTTCATGTTAAGTGATATGAACAGAACCGAGTACACTTATGATGCTATGGGCAGAATAAAAACTGTTAAGGAAAAATACTATGAGGACAATGCGTGGAAAACTGTGGTATCAGATTCCTACAAGTATGATGAGTGCGGAAACGTAATAAAGGAACTGGATGCACTGGGGTATGAGTCGGGTACTGGTTCTGGCGATGATGAGAAGATAAAATCGGGCTATGGTACTGAGTACGGTTACAATATAGCAGGGGAGCTTGTATATCAGCTTGATCCGCAATCAAAGAACAATGGACTGCCATATACGGAAAAATACACGTATGATGCAGCGGGAAGGCCTGTAGAGGCCTATAGCCCTAAAGGCACGGGAAATGGTTCAGAACTGTACTACCTGATACTAAAAAGTACTTATGACGATGCAGGAAACATACTTAGTGTAACGTCAAGGAAGAATGAAGATATTAACGAGCAAACATTAAAAACGTTTAGCTATGATTTACTGGGCAATGTGACCAGCAAGACAGATGGGAACAACAATACTACTACCTATACATATAATGCTTTTAATCAGGTAAGAAGTGTGGTATATCCCGGTGACAGTACAATAGCCACCAATACTGTATACTCACAGTATGACAGCATGGGAAGGCTTGTGAAAATATGGGATTTGGTGGACAATGAAACCCAATATTCTTACAATAGCCAGGGACTTATGCTATCCACTACCGTGAGTAAAACCAATCCATACCAATCGTTTACTGTATCCTCCAGATATGATAAAAATGGAAACATGAGATACTCGACAGATGGAAATGGAAATACCACCGAGTACCAATACGACAAACTTAACAGGCTCACGAGCAAAAAAATAACTACACAAAATATTAATACTCAGGCTAATACTGAAAATATAACAATTTACGGCTACGATGCAAACAGCAACAACACCTCAATAACAGACAGGCTTGTATCGGGCGAAACCACAATGGACAGAGTATTTACAAATACCTATGACCCTTTGGACAGGCTGACACAGGTTAAGGACCCGTTGGATAAAATAGTACAGGTGTTGGAATACAATGACAACGGCGCACAGACGAAAGTCTACGATGCCCTGGGGTGGGCGGCAGCCACAAAATACTATACCCAGTATCAGTACGATAGAAACAACAGGCTTACTGTGGTGACAGACCCACTGAACCACACCACAAGCCGTACATATGATAATGCAGGCAATATAAGCACCAGTATCGATGGGCGCAATAATACCATCGCTTATGGATATGATGAATTTGACAGGCTGAAGTCTGTAAAAAATGCGCTGAACCAGAGTACAACCTACACCTATGACTTAAACGGAAACATGCTTGCCCAGACAGATGGCAGAGGCTATACAACAACATACCAGTACAATGCTGCGGATCTGCCTGCAAGAAAGATAGACCCCGGAGGAAGCACAACAGCTCCTTATACTACGGGTAAGACCACAGGCTATAACTATAATGCAGAGGGTACACTAAGCAGCATGGTGGACAGGAATGGACAGACCACAAGTTACAGCTATGGAGTAGACAGCAGGCTGGTGTTACAGTCCACAACCGGTGGAACCGGCAGTGACGTATCCATATCCTATACCTATGACAACAATGGCAACCGCCTGACCATGAGTGATTCTACCGGTACTACCTCGTACACCTATGACGCAATGAACCGTATGACAAGCAAAACAGTACCACAGTATCCAACCCAGGCGTTCAAATATGAGTACGACAACATACTCGCAGACACTTCACGGTCGAAGGATAAGTCCACAGACCCCAAAAACAATGTAACAGAGTGGACCTACGACAAAGCGCATAGGCTGGTATCCACATATGACGGGGCAGACACCACAAACTTCCTTTACTACGACAATGGGGCGCTCCAGAAGGTCACATACCCCGGCGGAGCCTACGAGGAATATACATATTACAACGATGGGCTTCTCAATAAGTTGAGAAACAAAAAGAGCGATAACACTATCATAGACATGTACACCTACAACTATGACAACGCACACAACCTATCCAGCAAGGAGGACAGCACAGGTGCTACCTCATATAGCTACGATGCTTCCAACAGGCTGTACACAGTAACAGAGCCGGGAAGCCGGGTGACTACCTACGGGTACGATGCCGCAGGTAATCGTCAGACAGAAGCATTGGCGATAGGTGGTGTAACTGATGCTACTTCTATATATAGTTACGATGAGAGAAACAGGCTGACCCAGTTAACCTATGACAAAGCAGTTGGTTCTGAAAAAGACTACACCAAATACTATGTCTATGATAACAATGGCAACCAGACACGGGTTGAAAAGCAGCCATACGGCGGAACAAGAGCTATAGAAAGGACAAACACCTTCGATAAGCTCGACCGTCTTACAGCTACAGAGGTGGACGGTAGGATTGTAGCAAACACATACAACGGCGACGGTCTCAGGGTATCAAAAGTATCGGGAAACCATACTACCCAATTTCTCTACGATGGCATGAAGCCTGTGCTTGAGCTTGATGCAAGCGGAAATCAGACGGCAAGAAACGTATACGGTAGCGATACCCTCCTGTCAAGAAAGGTAGATACAAACAACCCATTCTACATGATGTACAACGGTCATGGTGATGTAACGGCACTTGTAGACTCTACAAGCACAATACAGGGTACATACTACTACGATGCTTTCGGTAAGATAACAGCAAGCAGCGGTACTGCAAATAACCCATTCAGATACTCGGGCTACATGTATGACAGCGAGACTGCTCTGGGGACAGATACAGGAATGTACTACCTGAATGCCAGGTTCTACGATGCAAACACAGCCAGATTCCTGCAGGAGGATTCATACACCGGCGACCCGTCAGACCCCTTGAGTCTTAACCTGTACACCTACTGCACTAATAATCCTCTTATATATACTGATCCCACAGGACACTTCTTTAACTTTATTACAGCAGCATTTGGGGCGGCTGTTGGAGCAGTAGTAGGAGTGGCCTCTGTCGGATTTGACAGCCTGGTAAACGGTAATAAACATAGCTGGAAAGACTATTTAGGTGCGGCGGTAGGAGGTGCGATAACCGGTGCGGCAGCAGGCTTTACTATGGGTGGAAGCCTTGTAGTTGAAGCAGCAGTGGCAGTGACTGCCGGGGTAGCAGCAAGTGCTGCTGGCAATGTAGCACAGCAGCTTATAGCCACGGGAAATGTAGATGCTAAGGAAGTTGGCTATGCAGCGCTGGGCGGAGCAGCCGGAGGACTTGGTGGAGCAGCTGGGGGTGCTCTTGCAGGTGAAGCACTAGGCGGGGCTGGGGTTGAACTTACAAGCAGTCTAGCAAAGGTTGGTGTTGGAGCAGTTGGGGGAGCAACAGGAGGAGCTGCTGCAGACATAGCTGTTCAGATTGCTTCAAAAGGTGATATTGACTGGAGTCAGGTGGGACAATCAGCAGCTTTTGGAGGATTAGTAGGAGGTTCTCAGGCTGGGGCGGAGCATGGTTTAGGCATAAGGACATCTAAAGGGGTGATTACCGAAACATCTGAAGGTGAGCCACTGCTTGAGTCAGGTACCGGCGACATTTCGGTGGAGCCTGAGCGTCCGGCACTAAGTGTAAGCACAGCAAATGAAGTGCCTGCCGAAAGCATGGTGTCAGGTATTGACCCGAAGTCAGGCTATCCTGTGATAATTAAAGGTACATTTGCTCCCAATGGTATGAAAACACAACCCATGATGTATAATGGTAAATATTACTTTGCCCACACGACATATGATGAAAATGGCCAAATTATTAAGCACCTTTACGAACCTCTTAGACTTTTAGGTGGAGGGAAAATAAACAAAATAACCACGCCAAACGGATCGGAGATAGAATATGAGCATACTAATAAAAAACCGCCTGCAAATAGCAAAACTTTAAAAGATTCAACAGGAAGTGGCGGCGACACAATATATGATGGCAAAACAAGATATACATTAAAAAAATTATCTGATGCAGACAAAAAATACTATGAACGTCCCAATAAGTTCCGGAAGAAAACTAAAGAAGAAGTGTGGAAAAAAGCGAAAATAGTTAACGGAAAGAAGGTGGATCATAACGGTGTTGTGCTACAGTATAAAGTGGGTAACAGAAGTGGTTTTGATATGGGGCACAAACCTGGGTACGAATATTGGAAGCATAGAATTAGTGCCATAGCGCGACAAATATCTCGAAAACAATTATTAAATGAACATAACGATCCCAGCCATTACCGGCCAGAATCAACAGCAGGAAATCAGAGTCATGCAGATGAGGATCGTACATCCTCATACAGGGGGCCTTAATGAGTAAGATTTTTTAGTGATTTGAAATACTTGTAAATAATATTTATCAGGCGTAAACTATTATACGGAGTGTTTACGCCTGATTTTTACACTTTTATGCACAAGACAAAGAGAAAGGAACGGTTACAAGTATGAATATACCTGAGGAAAGAAAACTAATAGCCAGAGCCGCCATTGGGGCCTTCGGGGGTACGATGAAGGTTGTTAATTATTTAGATGACAGCAATTCTGAATCCATTGACATATTGTCTTCCTGTCACAGTCCGGCAATAGGACTGACATCTTTTTCTACCGTAGGGCTATCTGAGCATAACATAGGATTTGAAGCAGACAATCTTCCGCTTTGTATAGAGCTGGTTGCTTCATGTGCTGCTGAATTTTCTCTTTTTCCAAACATTTTAGCAACCTGCGCATTTAATATTATCAACTCGAACTATACATGCTACCCGGGTGCTGTATTCCCTGATGTTATAAAAATGTATTATCCTGATAAAGCAATGAGGCATCTATTATTCATTTCTCCGATTCTATGGGATGGAAAGCTTAAGACCCTTGATCTATCTGAAAAAAAAGTAGCTTGGTTGCTTGGAATCCCAATATCGGATAATGAGTTTGCCTATGCAAAGAAAAAAGGTACAGAAGCGCTTGAGGCTCTTTTGGAAAAAAGAGATATTGATATGTTTGATTTAGATCGGCTGTCCGTATTATAAGGGAGCCGTCGTATGAATAGGAATAATTTCTGCATTATTTAGTTTTCATTTAGTCTAATCCATCAAGATAACGGATTTATTCACGTTCATCAATCCCATTGAGAAATCCAAAACCCCTTAAGGCATCACTTGCAGAGCATGCTAATAATGATAAGTTTGTAAAGCATGGAATTTATACGACCCATGTAGATCACCTTGTATCAGAAAAAGGTAAGGGGTGCTTCTAATGGGTGAAGACCGGCATATATATTTAGAAGAGATAAATGTTACAGATGTGAGAAGTATGGCTTGCAAGGACAGTGACGAAATAATAGATGTTTGTGGTAATAAATATATGCTGAATATTAATGAAAACGGAGAAATAAGCATAAAGAGGTATAATGAGAAATATAAAATGTGGGTTAGGATCATTTTTTCAAAAAATCCGGGTGAATATGATCCAGCAGGCTTTATTAAAGAAATATTGATAAAACAGTATATTGACAGGGTTGTTGGAACTGATTAGGAATATTTGATTGCTTTGCCCAATTATAATTAATTAGTGCAATTTGTAGCTAAGTATTGTTAATCGGAGGAAAGATTGAATGGATTCACAACAGATAATAGTGGATTGTTTATATAGAGTTTCATCAAAAATTCAAGTCGATAAAGATGATATACCCATGCAAAGAAAAGCCTGTCATGAATTTATCGAAAAACAGCCGAATTGGGTATTGGGAATGGAACATTATGAAAAAGGCGTTTCTGGATATAAGGTATCATCTGATAAGAGAGATATACTACAGCAAGTCAGAGAGCGGGCTGAGAAAAAAAAGTTCCATGTCTTGCTGGTATTCATGTTCGATAGGCTTGGAAGAAGAGAAGATGAAACTCCTTTTATTGTTGAATGGTTTCATAAAAAGGGTATTCAGATATGGTCTACGAAAGAAGGGGAACAGCGTTTTGATTCAAGGGTGGATAAGCTCCTAAACTATATCAGGTACTGGCAATCCGGAGGAGAGAGTGAAAAGACGGGAATACGAGTAAATGAGAAGCATACACAAATGGTTAAAGAAGGACTGTATAGAGGTGGAGTACCTCCGTATGGCTACAGATTGATAAAGTCCGGAGTGGAAAACAGAAAAGGAAAAGAATTAGTAAAGCTTGCAATTGATGAAGAAGAGAGCAAAACCGTCAAAACAATATACTCTCTTGCTTATGAACAAGGGTATGGAGGGTATAGGATAGCAAAATATCTAAACGAGCATGGAATTAGTCCAAGGAAGGGAACTAGCTGGGGCTTGGCTGTTACTAACTATATATTGAGAAATCCCATATATAAAGGATATCAGACTTATGGCAAAACAACATGTAAAGGTGATGCCAAAGGACGGGTCAAGCCCTCAGAATGGGTAATTTCACTAAAGCCTTCAGAGGAATTGGTAATTATACCGGAACATATATGGGAAGAGGTACAGCGAATAAGACGAGTCAGAACACCAAAATGCTACAGGGAAGAAAACTTAGACTACAATAATTATCCCATGCAAACCAAAAGTCCATTATTGTTGGTTGGGCAGGTAAAGTGCGGACGTTGCAGATCCGCCCTAACTACAGCTTATCATAAAAATACATGGGAAAACAAAGATGGTACTATAAAAGAAAAGTCCAAGCCTGTTTATCGGTGCAGCGGAAGGGCTGCAGGCAAGGTGGATTGTAACGGACAGGTAACATATAGCAAGGCGAAAATTGAGGGTATAGTACTGGATGAAATATATCAGTACCTTGATCAGTTGAATCAGGTGGATCTATCAGAGAAAATCGAAAAGAAAAAACTTAATAATATAAATGAAGAAAAAAGAGAATATAAAATTAAGAAGAAAAAGCTGGATGAATGCACCACAGAACTTGCAGCACTTAATAGCGAAGTGCCGAAATGCATTCTTGGGAAAAGTGAGTTTAGCCGTGATTTGCTTTCAGAATTGATAGATACCAAGACAAAGGAAATTAACGAGCTGGAAGCTCAGATAAAAATACTTGATAGTATAATGGAGGCAAAAATTGTTGAAATTAATGATATGGTTAGGCTGAAAAAAAAGATACCGGTATGGAAAGTGGAATTTGAAAAGGCTGAGCTGGAAAAAAAGAAAATGATGCTTGCGCAGATAATTGATGAGATAACAGTATGGCCTGATAGAGTCGACATAAAAGTAAAAATGTACATTAATGAATTTATATCCGGTATCAAAAACAAGAATTTTATGGAGTTAATTTATAGTAATGGCGGATTCATTGGACTGGAAACCCGGAATAAGCCAGAATGAAATATTAAGCAGAATACAGAGAAAAATCAGCCCTGGTTCTATCGTACTTTTTCACAATGATACTGCACATACGGCAAAAATACTTCCAAGCATAATAAAGACTCTGAAAAGCCAAAGCTACAGTTTTATTCCGGTATCAAAAATGATAATGAGGGATAATTATAAAATAGATTACGAAGGCAGGCAAAGACCGAAAAACTAATTGCTTTTTCTTAATGTTAAGTATGTTGGCTATAGATTACATAAAAAGAGCAAAAAATGTAAAACATAAAAACAATATCTTGTTTTCTCACTCGTATATGAAAAGAGGTTTAGCTAATGCTTTTGGCAGGTATAGTCAGTGGAGATGACAATTCAAGAACAGCGAATATCATAAATTCCATATTTACGGCAGCAGGAAGAAAAGTAAGCATCCTTGATTCAAAAATCCTCAATGAATTGAAACAGAACCAAATAAAAGACTATATGAAGGAACTGGAAAAGAATAATGTAGATATATTGATTTTGAAAATCAACTTTTCGGATCTCAATAATTCTGCATTTGAGTCTTTGAATTTTGATATCATGGTTTATAATGATAAAGCCGATTATATTAAAGTAGCAAATGTAAATAACGATCAGGCAGCTCTTGAAAAGGCAAAAACGCTACTTGACGAAAAGGGAATAGTTATTGTTAATATAGACGATAAGGAGCTTATCAGACTGCTTCAGGGAATGAAATACTATGTTGTTACTTATGGATTCAATTCAAAAGCCAGTATGACTACCTCAAGTGTTGGAGACATATTAGATAAAGACAGCTTTATGTGCTGTCTGCAAAGAACAATTTCTGCCACAAACGGGCAGACTATAGAACCTCAGGAATATAAGCTGCGTATAGAGGCTACCGGTATGGATGTTTATAATGTATTGGCAGCAGCTGCATTTGCAGTAGTAAATGGAATAGATTTAAGTGGAGTGGAACAGTTGACGCTGGTCTAATCTGTTGTTCAGTTATGATTTCGGGAGTTTTGATAAATATAGTTTCCAAAATGTAGATTCAGGGATTTTCAAGTCGAAAAATATATAATATAATAAAGATAGTTTTTTGGTAAGGGTTTGTATTTTAATTAGGCTCGTACTTTTTTCGAACAATAACAAAATGATGAATTTTAATTCTAAACTTAAGTTAAGGTGAATAAATATTACACTAGATAAATTTTTAGATATACATGAGCCTAAGAGAGGAGAGTGGGGGACGGATGGTCGGAAACATCATAGAGAACAACATGGTGACCATTTCCGGTAAGATTATCTCAGATGTAGAGTTTAGTCATGAAGTA